>CBDDSA010000240.1:0-3045 GCA_965233185.1 uncultured bacterium | reverse complement strand
ACCTCCGGCGGGGTCTTGCCCGCCTGCAGCAGCCGCGCCGCGCGCACCCGGCGCTTTACCGCCGCCTCCGCTTTGTTCTTCGTTTTCATGTCCAAACCCCGATGTTATGCCGACATCGGAGTAACGCATGACGACGTATTCGGTTGTCATGTGGTTACGTAATTCTCAATAAGTGCCTTTTACGCATCGTCCCGGCCGCGCTTGCGCCTGCGGCGGGGTCGAAGTTACACTGCGCTGCGATCCACAACATCACAGGCGCGCCATGACCCCGCGTGAAGCCGCGCAGCGTGTCACCGATATCCGAGAGAAGTGGCATACCAAGCGCCATCCGTTCTTCCAGGAAATGGCGCGCGGCAAGCTTCCGCTTCGGGCGGTCGGCGTGTTCATGGCGCAGCACTACCAATTCGTCACGCTGGTGCTGCCGAGTTTCGGCCTGCTCTACAGCCGCGCCCCGGCCGAGGTGCGCAAGATCATCGTCGAGAACCTGGCCGAGGAGGAAGGCCTCGCCGCCATCGAGCGCGAAGGCCACGAGCCGCACGACCACATGATGGACATCTTCTCCTTCACCCGCGCCGCGGGGCTCTCGGACCAGGAGGTGCGCGACATGGAGCCCACGCCCGCCTGGTGGGCGCGCACGCTCATGTATGTTCGCACGATGCAGGAGGAGCCGGTCGGCGTGTGCCTCGCCATGCAGTCGACGCAGGAAGGCCAGATGGTGGCGCTCAACCGCGACATCACCCTTCCGGCGCTCGAAAAGCACTACGGCTTCAAGCGCGGCGCGCCGCAGATCGCCTTCTTCCAGGAGCACGAGGCGGCCGACGAGGTGCACTCCTCCAAGCAGATCGAGCTCTGCGCGAAGTACCTCGACACGCCCGAGCTGCAGAAGCGCGCGCTGAAGGTGTCGCAAACCGCATGCAGGCTGCGATGGGCGTCCTTCACCGACCTCTATCGCGATCTCGTGCTGAAGGAAAAGCCGATCCTGCCGGAGGACGTATAGCCATGCGCCTCGCGTTTCTTTCCGTGTGGTTGTTGGCGGGAATCGTTTATGCGCAGGACTATCCCTCGCGCCAGTTGACCATCGTCTCGTCCACCGGCGCGGGATCCGCCTCGGACATGATCGCCCGCGTGCTCGCCCCGCGGTTGCAGCAGCGCCTCGGCCGGGCCGTCATCGTCGAGAACCGCACCGGCGCGAGCGGCAACATCGGCGTCGCTTCGGTAGTGAAGTCCGTGCCCGACGGCCACACCCTGCTCATTGCTCCCAGCACCATCACCATCACGCCCTGGCTGGTGAAGGACCTCGGCTGGGATCCGTCGCGCGACCTCGAGCCGGTTGCGCGGCTCGCCGTCATCGGCATGGCGCTCACCGTGCATGCCGCCGTGCCGGCGCACAACGCGCGCGAGTTGATCGCCCTTGCGAAGCAGCGGCCCGGCTCGCTCAACTACGGCACGCCGGGACCGGGCACGCCGCACCACCTCGGCATGGAGCTCTTCAAGCAGGTGACCGGCACGAGCCTCACGCACGTGCCGTACAAGAATCTCCCCGGCGCGGTGACCGACGTGCTTGGCGGCCGGGTCGAGGGAGGCTTCTTCGCGGTGCAGTCGGTGCTGCCGCACGCGAAGGCCGGCAAGGTACGGCTTCTCGCCACGACCGGAGAGCGGCGCACGCCATGGACGCCCGACGTGCCGACGCTGCAGGAGCAGGGCGTGAGCGGGGCCGACGTCGAATCGTGGATCGGCCTTTTCGCGCCGCAGGGCACGCCCGCCGGGATCGTAAGCCGCCTGCACCAGGAGGTGAGCGCGCTCCTCGCCCAGCCGGAAATCACCGAAACGCTCTTCCAGGGCGGCGTGCAGGTCGGCATGGCCTCGTCGCAGGAATTGCGCGAGCTGGTCAAGAGTGATCTCGAGCGCTACAAACGAGTAGTCGCCGCGGCCGGCCTGCGCGCGGACTAGAACGGTTAGCGCATGCGGATCAGTAAGCGCCCGGTGTTCCGGCATTGTCGGAAAAAACGTCACCGACTACTCTAGGGCCCCAAAGAGGCCCGGAACGAGCATCGAGCAAGTGATCTTCTACTTCAACCTCGGAACAAGCCGCATGCGCGGGTCCAGGAGGGAATGCATCGGTTCATGGGGAGAATGGCCCCCACTTCCAAGGGCAAGCACATCGAGCGCATGAAATTGGCTGTCTGAGATGTCGAAAGAAGTCGTCGCGCCCGAGAAAAGGCGGCACTAGGCGCGCGATTACCGCTGTGCGCTAGGCTGCTTTACCACGGCGCCTGGCCCGCACGGCATGCGCGTCAGGCTGACGGCAAACTCGTTCGCCTCCGGTGTCCATCGACCGCCGAAAAGTGCCGTGGAGCCTCGCGCGCGCAGCGGCGAGCGCGCCGATGTTACGCGACGCCGGGTCCTTCGCAATCAACGTGCTCGCGCAGGAAGAGGACCGGGTTGCCGCAGACTTCGCAAATCGGGCGGGGACTAGTTCGCGCACTTCCCCGAGGCTTGGGCGACGGAATCGCCGGTGTGCCCCCCGGGCCTCCCGCCGCGCAAGGAAGAATGAACCGCACCGGCTTTCCGCGACGTCTGCCATCCCCTCGGCCGCTTCCCGGCGTTGGCGCAGCGTGAGTTTCAGAGCTCGGCGTAGTATTGCGCGGCGGCTGCGCGGTGATGCGGCGTCCATTCCGGATTTGCGGGTCGTCCAATCCGGGAATTTGCCATCGTCCAATCCGGATTAAAGGGCCGCCGCCCAAACGCGCAAACGAGCGGCGACCTCCTGCGCAGTTCGCCGGAGGTCGATCCAGAGTTCTCCAGAGTTGGCGGACGACGAGAAGTCTTAAACCATTGCAATTTCTTGGCGCGGGGAAAGTACGGCTTGCGGCGTGATGACGCACGCCTCCACCACTTAACCCTGCCTCATCCCTACTCTGAGCAAACGATCCCAAAGCACATTTTCAGCACAGTCCCGAATTTGGTGCTTCACCGCGCGCCCTCGTGCGCGTCCACCTTCCATAGCAGTTTGTCGACGCTACGCGATACGCCGGTGAAAAGATC
>CBDDSA010000239.1:0-2684 GCA_965233185.1 uncultured bacterium | reverse complement strand
GGAGGAAGGCCCGGCGAGCCAGAGCTACGGCCTGCAGGTGGCCGGGCTCGCCGGCGTGCCCAAGGCCGTCATCCGCCAGGCGAAGAAGTACCTGCAGCTGCTGGAGGAGTCGAGCGTGGCGCGCGGCGGGCAGTCCGACCTGTTCACTCCGACTGCCGCAGTGGAGAGCGAGCCGGAGCCCGACCCGCTGCGCACGGAGATCGGAAAGATAAATCCGGACGAGCTCACCCCGCGCGAGGCGCTCGAGCTGCTCTACCGCCTGAAGCGGCTCTGATATCTTCCGGCGGTGGAGTTCTGGAACACCGCCATCTTCGTCGGCGCGCTGCTGCTCCTCATCAGCATCGTGGCGAGCGACATCTCCTCGCGCATGGGCGCACCGCTGCTGCTGGTGTTCCTCGCGCTGGGCATGCTGGCCGGCGAGGACGGCCCGGGGGGCATCCAGTTCGACGACTTCGACCTCGCGTACGTCATCGGCACGCTGGCGCTCGCCGTGATCATCTTCGACGGCGGCATGCGCACGCGGCGCGAGCACTTCCGCGTCGCCCTGTGGCCGGCGGTCACGCTGGCGGGGCCCGGGGTGGTGATCAGCGCGGCGCTGGTCGGCCTGTTCGCCGCCTGGCTGCTCGGCCTGGGCTGGCTGCAAGGCATGCTGATCGGCGCGATAGTCGGCTCCACCGACGCCGCGGCGGTGTTCGGGCTGCTGCGCAGGGCCGGCGCCAACCTGCAGAAGCGCGTCGCCTCCACGCTGGAAATCGAGTCCGCGAGCAACGACCCCATGGCGATCTTTCTTACCGTGGCGCTGCTCGAGCTGCTCGCCGCCGGGCGCACCGAGCTCGACGCCTCGGTGCTGCTCGACTTCCTGCAGCAGTTCGGCATCGGCGCCCTGCTCGGCCTGGGCGGCGGCCGGCTGCTCGTCTGGCTCATCAACCGGCTCACGCTGGCGAGCGGGCTTTATCCGCTGCTCGCGGTGGCCGGCGGGCTGCTCGTGTTCGCGGTCACCGCGCAGCTCGGCGGCAGCGGCTTCCTCGCCATCTTCCTGGCCGGCCTGGTGCTGGGCAACTCGGAGCTGCAGGCGGCGCAGAACATCCTGCGCGTGCAGGACGGGCTCGCCTGGCTGTCGCAGATCGTCATGTTCCTGATTCTCGGGCTGCTGATCACGCCTTCGGAGCTGGTGAGCGTGGCGCTGCCGGCGCTGGGCATCGCGGCATTCCTCATCCTCGTGGCGCGGCCGCTGGCGGTGCTCGTGTGCCTGCTGCCGTTCCGCTTTCCCTGGCGCGAGCAGGTGTACGTGAGCTGGGTGGGGCTGCGCGGCGCGGTGCCGGTGGTGCTCGCGCTCTTTCCGGTGATGTATGACGCGCCCGACGCACGCCTGTACTTCAACGTCGCCTTCTTCATCGTGCTGGTGTCGCTGCTGCTGCAGGGCTGGACCATCGCGCCGGCCGCGCGCCTGCTGCGCCTGGAGGTGCCGCCGTCGGCCGAGCCGCTGCAGCGGCTGACTCTCGACATGCCCGGACATTTCGAGCACGAGATCCTGGGCTACCAGGTGCAGCCCGGCAGCCTGGTCGCCGCCCGCGACCTCGCCACCCTCGAGCTGCCCGAGGGCGTGCAGATCATGGCGGTGATGCGCGAGGGTGCGCCGCAGGCGCTGCGCCCCGAGCTTGGCTTCGCCCCGGGCGACTACGTCTACGTGCTGGCGCAGCCCAAGCGGCTGCCGCATGTGAACAAGCTGTTCGACCCGCACCAGGCGCCCGATCGGCTCGAGGAGCACCGCTACTTCGGGGACTTCGTGCTAAACGGCGAGGCCACCCTCGCCGACCTGGGCGACGTCTACGGCCTGGAGGTGCCCGCCAGCCATGCCTACAAGACGCTTGCCGCCTACCTGGACGAGCGGTTCCACGGGCGCGCGGTGATCGGCGACCGCGCCTCGCTCGGCAACGCCGTGCTGGTGGTGCGCGAGATGCAGGAGGGGCGCGTCAGCCGGGTCGGACTGAAGCTTCGCTAGCTATACTCGCCCCATGCAGCTCGTCGACATCGGCGCCAACCTCACGCACGCGGCTTTTGCGGCGGATCTGTCCGAGGTGGTGGCGCGCGCGAGGCATGCCGGCGTGCAGCGCATCATCGTCACCGGCACGGCAGTGGACGAAAGCCTAGCCGCCGCCAGGATCGCCGGCGAATTCGGCTTGTGGGCGACCGCGGGCGTCCATCCGCACCACGCGCGCGACTGCGGCCCGAGCACGATCGCGGCGCTCAGGGACATCGCCGCGCATCCGCGCGTGGTGGCCATCGGCGAGTGCGGGCTGGACTTCAACCGCAACTATTCCGCGCACCCGGACCAGGAAAAGTGGTTCGTGGCGCAGCTCGGGCTGGGCATCGAGCTGGGCATGCCGCTGTTCCTGCATTCGCGGGATGCGCATCCGCGCTTCTCGGACATCCTCAAGCAGCACAGGGTCGAAAAGGCGGTCGCGCACTGCTTCACGGGAGAGCGTGACGAGCTGCACGCCTACCTCGACCTCGGCCTGCATATCGGCATCACCGGCTGGATCTGCGACGAGCGGCGCGGACGGCACCTGGTCGAGCTGGTGCGCGACATCCCGCGCGACCGGCTGCTGCTCGAGACCGACTCGCCCTACCTCACGCCGCGCGACCTGCGCCCGCAGCCCAAAGCGCGGCGCAACGAGCCGGCC
>CBDDSA010000238.1:0-26699 GCA_965233185.1 uncultured bacterium | reverse complement strand
CGCCGCCCCGGTGATCATGTTCTTGATGTAGTCCGCGTGCCCCGGGCAGTCCACGTGCGCGTAGTGGCGCTTCTCGGTCTGGTACTCCACGTGCGCCGTGTTGATCGTGATGCCGCGCGCCTTCTCCTCCGGCGCCGCATCGATCTGGTCGTAGTTCCTCGCCTCACCCCCGAACTTCTTCGCCAGGATGTGCGTGATCGCCGCCGTCAGCGTCGTCTTGCCGTGGTCCACGTGTCCAATCGTGCCCACGTTCACGTGGGGCTTGTTGCGCTCGAATTTGCCTTTTGCCATGGTTCAGCTCCTACTTCTTTTCCTTGTCGTCTTTCTTGATGATCGCGTCGGCGATATTGCGCGGCGCCTCGGCGTAGTGCTTGAATTCCATCGTGTAAGTCGCGCGTCCCTGCGTGAGGGAGCGCAGCTGGGTCGAGTAGCCGAACATCTCGTTCAGCGGCACCTCGGCCTTGATCGCCTTGCTGCCCGGAAGATCTTCCATGCCCTGGATGATGCCGCGGCGCGCGGACAGGTCGCCCATCACGTCGCCCATCTTCTCTTCCGGCGTCTCCACCTCGACCGCCATGATCGGCTCGAGCAGTGCCGGGCTGGCGCTGCGCATGCCGTCCTTGAAGGCGAAGATGGCCGCCATCTTGAACGCGTTCTCGTTCGAGTCCACCTCGTGGTAGGAGCCGTCGAACAGCGTCACCTTGACGTCCACCACCGGATAGCCCGCGAGCACGCCCTCGTTGAGGGCTTCCTTCACCCCCTTCTCTACCGCCGGGATGTACTCCTTGGGGACCCGGCCGCCCTTGATCCCGTCGACGAACTCGTAGCCTTTGCCGGGCTGCGGATCGAGCTTCAGCCAGACGTCGCCGTACTGGCCGCGGCCGCCCGACTGCTTGACGAACTTGCCCTGCTGCTCCACGGGCTTGCGCAAGGTCTCGCGGTACGCCACCTGCGGCTTGCCCACCGACGCGTCGACGCCGAACTCGCGCTTCATGCGGTCGACGATGATCTCCAGGTGCAGCTCGCCCATCCCGGAGATGATGGTCTGGCCGGACTCCTCGTCGGTGCGCACGCGAAACGACGGGTCCTCCTGCGCCAGGCGCCCGAGCGCCACGCCCATCTTTTCCTGGTCGACCTTGGTCTTGGGCTCCACCGCCTGGGAGATCACCGGCTCGGGGAACTCCATGCGCTCCAGCGTGATGACGTTCTTCACGTCGCAGATCGTCTCGCCGGTAATCACGTCCTTCAGGCCCACGACCGCGGCGATGTCGCCCGCGCGCACTTCCTTGATTTCCTGGCGCTCGTTGGCGTGCATCTGCAGCAGGCGCCCGATGCGCTCTTTCCTCGCGCGCATCGAGGTGAGCACCGTGTCGCCGGAGCTCAGCACGCCGGAATAGACGCGGATGAAGGTGAGCTGCCCGACGAACGGGTCGGTCATGATCTTGAACGCGAGCGCCGCGAACGGCTCCTCGTCGCCGGGCTTGCGGAACGCCGGCTCGCCCTTGTCGTTCTCGCCCTTGACCGGCGGGATGTCCAGGGGCGAGGGCAGGTAGTCGATGACCGCGTCCAGCATCGCCTGCACGCCCTTGTTCTTGAACGCCGTGCCGCACAGCATGGGCACGATCTCGTTGGCGATGGTGCGCAGGCGCAGGCCCTTCTTGATCTCGTCGACCGACAGCTCGCCGGTCTCGAGGTACTTGTTCATCAGCTCTTCGTTCGCCTCGGCCGCGGCCTCGACCATCTTGCCGTGCCATTCCTTGGCCTCGGCCTGCAGCTCGGCGGGGACTTCCTTGCGCTCGAACTTCATGCCCTGCGAAGCCTCGTCCCAGTAGATCGCCTGCATGGTCACCAGGTCGATCACGCCGGCGAACTTTTCCTCCGCGCCGATCGGAATCTGGATCGGCACCGGGTTGCCCTTCAGGCGGTCGCGGATGTGGCCGTAGGATTTGAAGAAGGTGGCGCCGACGCGGTCCATCTTGTTGATGAAGGCAAGCCGCGGCACGCGGTACTTGTTCGCCTGGCGCCATACGGTCTCGGACTGCGGCTGCACGCCGGCCACCGCGTCGTACACCATGCAGGCGCCATCCAGCACGCGCATGGAGCGCTCCACCTCGATGGTGAAGTCCACGTGACCGGGGGTGTCGATGATGTTGATATGGTGCTCGGGGTAGGAAAGGTCCATGCCTTTCCAGAAGCAGGTGGTCGCCGCCGAGGTGATGGTGATGCCGCGCTCCTGCTCCTGCTCCATCCAGTCCATGGTGGCGGCGCCGTCGTGCACCTCGCCGATCTTGTGGTTGACGCCGGTGTAGAAAAGGATGCGCTCGGTGGTCGTCGTCTTCCCGGCGTCGATGTGCGCCGAGATGCCGATGTTCCGGTACCGCTCGATGGGAGTCTTGCGTGCCACGCTCATTTACCTATCAGTCCTTAGAACCTGTAGTGCGAGAACGCCTTGTTGGCTTCCGCCATGCGATGAACTTCCTCGCGCTTCTTCATCGCACCGCCGCGGCCCTCGGCCGCTTCCTGCAGCTCGCCCGCCAGCCGCACCATCATCGACTTCTCGCCGCGCTTCTGCGCCGCCTCGCGGATCCAGCGCATGGCGAGCGCCACGCGCCGCACCGGGCGCACTTCGACCGGCACCTGGTAGTTGGCGCCGCCGACGCGGCGGCTCTTCACCTCCACCACCGGCTTGACGTTCTGCACCGCCTGGCTGAACACCTCGATGGGGTCCTTGCCCGACTTGGTCTTGATGGTGTCGAGGGCGCCGTAGATGATGCGCTCGGCCACCGACTTCTTGCCGCGCGTCATGAGGACGTTGACGAACTTGGCAACGTCGACATTGGCGAATTTCGGATCCGGCAGGATCTCGCGCTTGGGGACTTCTCTGCGTCGTGGCATGGGGGATTGAGCGCTCGGTTATGCTGACTTCGGGGCCTTGGCCCCGTACTTGGAACGGGCCTGCTTGCGGTCCTTAACGCCCTGCGTGTCGAGCGACCCGCGCACGATGTGATAGCGCACGCCGGGCAGGTCCTTGACGCGCCCGCCGCGGATGAGGACCACCGAGTGCTCCTGGAGGTTGTGCCCCTCGCCGCCGATGTAGCCGATCACCTCGAAGCCGTTGGTGAGGCGCACCTTGGCCACCTTGCGCAGGGCCGAGTTCGGCTTCTTCGGCGTGGTGGTGTAGACGCGGGTGCACACGCCGCGCTTTTGCGGCGAGCCGGCGAGCGCCGGAACCTTCGACTTGGGCCGCTTGGCGACGCGCCCCTGGCGCACTAACTGATTGACGGTAGGCATATTTTTAAGCGATTCCAGAAACGCCAGAAACAAACGGGCGGCCACGTTTAGCTCCTCGAGGCCGCCCCGGCAACCCAAAAAAGAGGCCGGATTATAAAGAGGAACTAGTGCCGGTGCAAGGAAACGGCCGGATCCGGGACGAAGCCGAAGCGCGCCGCGACCTCCTCTTTCGCGATGGGCGCGAGCTCCTCGGCGCGATCGGCATAGCGCGCGAGGTCCCGATCGTCGAGCAGCGCGATCGTGCCCTCGCCCGCGATCAGCACCGAGCCTTCCTCGTCCAGATAGCCCTGCACAGGCGCGAACGGCCTTTCGCGATGGTCGACCAGCCGGTCGCCCTCGAAGTGCACTACCAGCGGCGTGTAGGCAAGGCGCACGAATACCCGCTGCGGGCCGTTTTGGAAGAACCAGCAGCCGCGCTCGTCGGCCTGGTAGTTGCGGCCGATGAAATCCCGTAACGCGGCATTCCCAATCCTCTCGAATCGCTGGGTCGCGCTAGCGCTCCGGATGCGCCAGTTGCCGCGCCGGTCGAGCGACAGCCACCCGTAGACCGACGGGACGTTGGGCCATTTGGCCAGGCTGCGGGCGACCATCTCGTCCATGCGGCTACAATCTTCCGGCGGAGGAGAGATGAGCGCAATCGAGACGTACCTGGCGAAGCCCTGGCTCGCCCATTACGCCCCCGGCGTGCCCAGCGGCATCGAGGTCGCGCCGCGGTCCGTGCACCAGGCGTTCGACGAGGCCACCGAGCGCGCGCCGCAGCGCGCCGCGGTGGCCTTCTACGGCCGCATGATCACCTACGCCGAGCTGCGCGAGGCCACCGACCGGCTGGCCAACGCGCTCGCGGCGCTCGGCGTGAAAAAAGGCGACCGCGTCGCGCTGTACCTGCTCAATAGCCCGCAGTTCATCATCGCCTACTTCGCGGCGCTCAAGTGCGGCGCCACCGTCACGCCCATCAGCCCGGTCTACACCAGCCACGAGGTGCGCTACCAGCTCGAGGACAGCGGTGCGCGCGCCGTCATCTGCCAGGACATCCTGTACGAGAAGGTGCGCAAGTCCGGCGCCGCCATCGACCTCGCCATCGTCACCAACGTCAACGAGTACCTGCCCGCGCTCAAGCGCCTGTTCGCGAGGAAGGTGCAGGTCGCAGGCGAGGTGCACTGGCTGCAGGACCTGCTGAAGAAATATCCGGCGCAAGCCCCTAACGTCGCGGTCGACGTCCACCGGGACCTTGCGGCGCTGCCGTATACGGGCGGCACCACCGGCAATCCGAAGGGCGTCATGCTCACGCACTTCAACCTCGCCGCGGCGCAGGCCATGGGACAGGCGGCGTTTTCGGTGTTCGAGCCCGGCAAGGAGGTGATCCTCGCCTTCCTGCCGTTCTTCCACATCTACGGCCAGGTCGTGATCATGCTGAACGGCCTCTCCCAGGGGAACCTGCTGGTGCTGTTCACCAGCCCCGACACCGAGGCGATCCTGGACGCGATGCAGCGCTACCGGGCCACCGTGTTCTACGGGGTGCCCACCCTGTACGAATATCTCAAGGATCACAAGGACACCAACAAGGTCGACTGGCGGCGGCTGAAGCTGGTGCTCTCGGGCGCCGACACGCTGCACGACTCGACCATGAAGGGCTGGGCGCGGCGCACCGGATCGAACATCATCGAAGGCTACGGGCTGTCGGAAACCTGCGCCACGAGCCATGTGAACCCCCTGCAGCGGCCCAAGTCCGGCTCGTTCGGCTGCCCGATCCCGGGCATGCAGGCCGCCGTCATGGATGGCGAGACGCTGGAGTTCGTGCCGCCGGGACAGACCGGCGAGCTGGTGCTTTCCGGCCCGAACGTCATGCAGGGCTACTGGAAGCGCCCGGAAGAGACGGCGCGCTCCTTCGTCGACAAGGCGGGCGTGCGCTGGATGCGCACCGGCGACATCGTGCGCATGGACGACGAGGGCTATTTCCACTTCTTCGACCGCTCCAAGGACCTCATCAAGTTCAAGGGCTACTCGATCTTCGCCAAGGACGTCGAGGACGTGCTCTACGGCCATCCCCAGGTCAAGGCGGCGGGCGTGATCGGCGTGGCCGACCCGGCGGTCGGGCAGCGCATCAAGGCGATCGTGGTGCTGCAGGGCGACGCGCGCGGCAAGCTGAGCGAGGAAGAGATCAAGAGCTACTGCCGCCAGCAGCTCGCCGAATACAAGGTGCCGCACATCGTCGAATTCCGCGGCGAGCTGCCGAAAACCGACGTGGGCAAGGTGTCGCGCCGCGAGCTGCGCGAAGAAACCGCCGGCTGACTACAGACTGTCGAGCGGCTGCGGCTTATGCACCCCGAAGCCCTGCGCGTGGCTGACGCGCAGCTCCCTCAGCCATCCGAGCACCTGCTGGTCCTCCACGCATTCGGCAACCACGCCGATGCGCAGGCTCTCGGCCACGCGCACGACGGCGCTCAGCTTGGTGCGCGCCACCTCGCTCGCGGCAAGCTTGCGCACCACGCTGCCGTCCACCTTGACGAAGTCCGCGCGCAGCACCTTCAGAGGCGAGAACGATACGGCGCGCCGGCCAAAGCCGTCGATCAGCACGCCGCAGCCCACCCCCTTGGCGGCATTGGCGAAGCGCACCGCCGCCTGCAGCCTGGTCAGCACGTCGTTCTCGTCGATCTCGAACAGCAGCGCGGCGTGCGGCACCGAGAACTTCTTCATCGCGGCGGCCACGTAGGGCATGAACTCGGCGTCCTGCAGCGTCGCGCCGGATATGTTGACCGTGAGCCGCGCCGGCCCCGTCGCCCGCCCCAGCCGCTGCGCGGTGTGAAACACCACCCAGCGGTCGAGCTGCGGCATCATCCCGTAGTGCTCGAACACCGGCAGGAACTCCCCCGGGGGCAGCAGCGCGCGCTCTTCCGCCCGCATGCGCACCAGCACCTCGCCCAGCGCGTGGCGCGCCGCGGGCTGCGGCTCGACCGCGAGGGCGCGGATCGGCTGGCAGTACAGCTCGAACTCGTTGCGCGCGAGCGCTTCGCGCAGGCGGCTCAGCGGATCGACCCACCCGGTCAGCTCCGAGTCCATGCGCTCGAGAAACTTTTCGTCCACGGAGTATTCTAGCGGCATGCCGCAGCCCTTCTTCGCCGTCGAGCGCCTCACCAAGCGCTTCGGCGGGCTCACCGCAGTGAACAGCGTGAGCTTCGAGCTGAAGCGCGACCAGCTGGTCGGCTTGATCGGCGCGAATGGCGCCGGCAAGACCACGCTGCTGCGCCTGATCACCAAGATCCTGCGGCCCGACAGCGGGCGCATGGTGTTCAACGGCGAGGACCTCACCGCGCTGCGGCCCTGGGAAGTGGTCGAGCGCGGGATCTGCGGCACGTTCCAGAACATGCGGCCGTTCCGCCACCTGCCCATCGTGGCGAACGTCATGGTGCCGCTGGTCGCGCCGCGCGCGCGCCGCAGCGGCGAATGGGTGAAGCGCCTCGAGGCCAAGGCAATGGACGCGCTCGAGTTCGTCGGCATCTCGGACATGGCGCTCGAGCCCGCCTCTGCCCTGTCGCAGGGCGACTTGAAGCGCCTGGAGGTGGCGCGCGCCATCGCCACCGAGCCGGAGCTCCTGCTGCTCGACGAGCCGCTCGGCGGCCTCAACCCGGCCGAATCGGAGCTGCTGGCGAAGTCCATCCGGCGCCTGCACAAGGGCGGCCGCTTCGGGCGCCTGCATTCCGAGGGCCCGGCGGTGCTGATGATCGAGCACAAGCTGAAGGAGCTGATGTCGATCGTCGACCGCGTGATCGTGATCGACTACGGCGAGCTGATCGCCGACGGGCCGCCGGCCGAGGTGGTCAAGAATCCGAAAGTCATCCAGGCCTACCTCGGGACCGAGCATGCCGCTGCTTGAGGTCAAGCACCTTAGCGTGCGCTACGACAAGGCGCAGATCCTGAACGGCGTATCGCTCACGGTGAACGATGCGGAGTTCGTCGGCCTGGTCGGCCCCAACGGCGCCGGCAAGTCCACCCTGCTGCGCGCGGTCTCCGGGCTGGTGCGCTTCGAGGCGCATGCCAAGCGCGGCACCACCGGCGACATCGTGCTGGAAGGCGAAGTGCGCCTTGCCGGCGAGCGCATCGACGGCCTCGCCCCCCACGAGATCCGCCGGCGCGGCCTGGTGCACTGCCCCGAGCGCCGGCGCCCCTTCCGCGAGCTCACCGTGCTGGAGAACCTGCTCGCCGGCGCCTTCCTTTCTTCGAGCAAGAGTGAAACGCAAAGGCGCCTGGAGCGCAGCTTCGCGCTGTTTCCGCGGCTCGCCGAGAGGAAGGAGCAGATCGCCGGCACCCTGTCCGGCGGGGAGCAGCAGATGCTCGCCACCGCGCGGGCGCTGATGTTCGACGCCAGGCTGCTGGCGATCGACGAGCCCTCGCTCGGCCTCGCGCCGCGCATCCGCGAGGAGCTGTTCGCCGCGATCCGGAAGATTCACGCCGGCGGGGTGCCGGTGCTGCTGGTGGAGCAGGAGGTGGGCCAGGTGTTCAAGATGGCCGACCGCAACTACGTCCTGTCGCAGGGCCGCATCATCGCCGAAGGCGCCGCGCAGTCACTGATGGCCGACGAGACGCTGCGCGCGGGCTACCTGGGACTTTAACGGCGCGCCGCACAGGCGGCACAGGCTGCGCCAGGCGCCGTTGCGCTGCTTGCAGCGCGGGCATTGCGCCTCGATCCTGTCGCGCACCCACGGTGCCAGGCCGCGCGGCATGAACAGCAGCACGAGCAGCACCACCACGGCGAAAATCAGCAGCCGCAACTCGCCGAAGGCGCGGAAGCTGCCCAGCCACTCGGTCATGGGATAGAGGATGAACACCGCCGCCACCGGCCCGTAGATCGTCGCCACGCCGCCGAAAATTCCCCAGATTACGACCTGGAATGAAAGCGCCACTTCCAGCGAGGAGGGACCGGCGACGCGCAGATAGTGGGCGAACAGCGCGCCGGCGAAGCCCGCGGCGGCCGCAGCGATGGCGAACACCGTCAGCTTGTAGCGCGGGGTGTTGATGCCGGAAGCCCGCGCCGCCACCTCGTCGTCGCGGATGGCGTGCAGCACGATGCCGAAGCGCGAGTCGGCGAGCAGCCACAGCCCGAACACGATCGCGAGCATGGACAGCGCGGCGACGTAGAAGTTGGCCGTCGGGCTGACCACCAGCCGGCGCAGCCCGGAGATCCCCAGCTCGCCGCCGGAGAACCCCGGAAACGCGAACAGCAGCCCCAGCGCAATCAGCGGGAACGCGAGCGTGGCGAGGGACAGGTACGACCCGCGCAGGCGCAGGCAGAGGTAGCCCACGAGGAAGCCGAACAGCGCGGCGACCGCCGCGCCCGCCCAGATGGTCACCCAGGGCGTGATGCCGAGCTTGAGCGACAGCAGCCCCGAGGTATAGGCGCCGGCGCCGAAGAACAGGGCGTGGCCGAAGTTCACCTGCCCGGTGTAGCCGGCGAGCAGGTCCCAACTCGCCGCGAAGATGGCGAAGATGCAGGTCATCGTGAGGATGCGCAGCACGTAGGCATCGCCGTAAACCCACGGCAGCGCGAGCAGCCCGAGCGCCCACACGAGCACCAGAACGCGCGAGGGCAGCACCAGCACCTCGTTGGTGAGCTCGGCCCAGGCGCGGCGCGCGAAGTAGATCAGCGCTCCTCCTCGAAGGCCACCCCGAACAGGCCCTCGGGCCGCGCGAGCAGCACCACCACCATGATGAGCAGCGCCACCGCGCCTTTCAGGTAAGCGCCCGCCGGCAGCGCGAACACCGTGATCGCCTCGACGTAGCCGATGATGAGCGCGCCGATCAGGCTGCCCTTGAGGCTGCCCAGCCCGCCGAGCACCACGATGGCGAGCATCGTGACCAGCGGGGCGAGCCACATGAACGGATCCACCACGAACACCGGCGCCACCACCACGCCGGCGATCGCCGCGAGCGCGACCGAAATGGCCACCGTGGCCATGGCCACGCGGTGCACGTTCATGCCCATGAGGTTCGCCACCTCCAGGTCATTGGCGGTGGCGCGGATGGCAAGGCCCAGGCGCGTGTGATAAAGGACGAACCAGACCACCGTGAGCATGGCGGCCGCGACCACCAGAATCAGCAGGCGCTGGTACGGAATGCTCACGCCGAGCAGGCGCACCCCGCCCTCCAGCGTCGAGGGGATGCCCAGATAGTGGCCGCCGAAGGTGAACAGCATGAGCTCCTGGAAGATCAGCGCCAGCGCGATCGTGGCAATGAGCACCGCGGCCTCGTGCTCGCGCACCGGCTCGATCACGAGGCGGTAGCACAGGACCGAGAACGCCGTGACGGCCGCCACCGCTATCGTCCCCGACAGCAGAAACCCCAGGCCGCCCTTGACCAGCAGCGCGTAGAAGCAGTACGCCGCCAGCATGTAGAACGCGGTGTGCGCGATGTTGACGATGCGCGCGACGCCGAAGATGAGCGAAAAGCCGATCGCGAGCAGGGCATACACCCCGCCGTTGACCAGCCCCGTGACCAGGATGTCTTGGAGCAAGGGCGCGCTAGCGCGCCGGCATCTTGAACGGCTGCATGCCTTTGATGTTCGGCGGCCAGAAGGGCACCTTCTTGCCGTCCTGCCACTGGACCGCGATGCCGGCGGTCTTGCCCACCGCCCAGACCGGGTCGTGCCGCTTGTCGAAAGTAAGCGTGCTGCCCGCGCCCACGTGCTCCATTTTCTCGATGATGGGCACCAGCTTGTCGGCGTCGGTGCTTCCGGCCTGCTCGATCGCCGCCTTGAGCAGCATGATGGCGTCGTGCGTCGAAGCGGTATAGGTCGGCATCTTCTTGAAGCGCGCCTTGTAGGCGTTTACGAAGGCAATGGTCTTGGGCGTCATCTCCACTTCGGCGTAGGTATCCAGCGTGGAGACGAACTGCGCCTTGCCGGCGGCCGCCTGCCAGAACTCCTCTTTCTGCCCCTCGACGTTGATGCCCCAGGCGACCGCCTTCATGCCGCGCTCGCCCATCTGCCGTCCGACCGAGATGCCGACCGGGCCCGACAGCATGGTGAACACGATGTGCGCGCCGGCACGGTCGATGGCCGAAAGCTCCGCGGTCACGTCGGTGGCCGTCGCCGAGGGCTGCCAGACGCCGACCACCTCCATTTTCAGCGCCGGCAGGTTCTTCTGCGCCGCCGCCACCAGCGCCTCGGTCCATACCGCCTTCTCGGCGAGGATGGCGACCTTGGGCGTGGCCGTCTTAAGCTCGGTGCGCACCTGCTGGGCGATAGAGCCCATGACCGCGAACAGCGTGCGCGCGAGGTCCACGTCCTTGGTCGGCGAGACGCGGAACCAGTACTTGTAGCGATCGTAGTTCGCTTCGACATTGGCGCCCAGCTTGGAGTGCGCCGCGCCCACGCCGAGGAACAGCTTCTTGTAGTCCATCGCCACTTCCTGCATCGCGAGGACCGCCTCGGAGCGGAAGCCGCCGACCAGGAAATCGGCCTTGTCGCGCGTGATGACGCGCTCGATGGTGTTGGTGGCGTCGGGCACCGACTGGATCTCGTTGGTATCGCCGCGGATCAGCTCGATCTGCATGCGCTTGCCGCCGACGTTGATGCCGCCTGCCTTGTTGATTTCGTCGCGGGCCATCTCTGCGCCCGCCCAGTGGTGCTCGCCCTGCACGAAGGACATCGGTCCGAGCACGCCGATCTTGATGGTTTGCGCCTGGGCCGCGCCGGCGAGCAGCGCACCGGCGGCAAGAGCAACGATGAAACGCAGCATGGAATCCCTCCTCTTTGAATTACACTTTGCCAGCAATTCATCCCCTCGTCTAGGACCATGATTTGGTGGGAAGACTTCCGCGTCGGCGACAGTACTGAAATGGGCCGGCATACCTTCAGCGAGGACGAAATCCTGGGCTTCGGGCGCCAGTTCGACCCGCAGCCTTTCCACGCCGATGCCGCGGCGGCCGGGCAGACGGCGTTCGGCGGGCTGATCGCCAGCGGCTGGCACACCTGCGCGGTCGGCATGCGCCTGATGGTGCAGAGCTATCTCAACCGCACGATGAGCCTCGGCTCACCCGGCATCGACGAGATCCGCTGGCTCAAGCCGGTGCGCCCGGGCGACACCCTGGTCTACCGGCGCACGGTGGTCGAATCGCGCGCCTCCGCGACGCGCAAAGGCGTCGGCCTGGTCAAGCACCGCTGGGAGGCGGCAAATCAGCACGGGGAGCTGGTGCTCACCATGGAAGGCTGGGGACTGTTTGGCCGCAAGGATTGACCTCCAGCACAAGGTCCACGTTCTCACCAAGAAGGAAGAGCTGGACCACGTGCGCGTGCCCGGCAAGGTGGTCGTGGTGCTCGACATCCTGTTCGCCACCACCACCATGGTGACCGCGCTCGCGCACGGGGCCACGCAGGTGCTGCCGGTGCTGGACGAAGCGGCGGCGCGCGCCTGCGGCGGCGGGCTGGCGCACGACGCCTGCGTGCTGGCGGGCGAGCTGTATGCCGAAGTCATTCCCGGCTTCGCCCACCCGGCGCCGCTCTCGCTGCTCGAGCACGGCGTGAAAGGCAAGTCGCTCGTCTATTGCACCACCAATGGCACCGTGGCCATGACGCAGTGCGCCGCAGCGGCGCGCGTGTACTGCGGCGCGCTGCTCAACGCCCGCGCCATCGTCGAGCACGTCGTCGCCGCCCATCCGCGCGAGACGGTCCTGGTGGTGTGCTCCGGCTCGGGCAATAACTTCAACTTCGAGGATTTCTACGGCGCCGGCTACTTCGTGGAGCGCTTCGCCGAGGCGCTCGGCGACGCCGCGGACTTCTCCGACGCGGCCAAGGCGGCGCTGCTGGTCTACCGCAGCGCGCGCGCGCCGCAGGCGCTGCTCGAGTGCCGGGTGGGCCGCATCATGGTGTCGAAGGGACTGGCGCGCGAAGTGGAATTCGCCTGCCGCTTCGACAGCCTGCCGGTCATCCCGGTGCTCGAGCAGGGTCGGCTGCGCCTGCTCGCCTGAAGGGCTTCATGCGCGCTCGATCTCCGCGCTCACCGCCAGGTGGTCCGACAGCATGGACCAGGGCTTGCCGCGATGCACGCGCGAGGAAGCCACCTTGAAGCCGCGCACATAGATGCGGTCCAGGCGCAGCAGCGGCAGCACGCTGGGATAGGTCGGCTGCACGCGGCCCAGGTGCGCCACGGAAACTTCGGTCATGCCCAGCCGGCGCTCGAGGATCGCCGTGGCGCGGTGGCGCCAGTCGTTGAAGTCGCCGGCGACGATGATCGGCACGTCGCGCGAGGCGAGCTCCTCCAGCCGGCCCGAGATGGCTTCCAGCTGGCGGTTGCGGCCGCGCTCATGCAGCGACAGGTGCACGCACACGCAATGCAGGTTGCGCCGCCAGCCCGGAACGGCCACCACCGTGTGCAGCAGCCCGCGCCGCTCGAAGCGGTGGTCGGACACGTCCTGGTTTTCGGAGGAGACGAACGGATAGCGCGACAGGATGGCGTTGCCGTGGTGGCCATGGTCGTAGACCGCATTGCAGCCGTAGACGTGCTGCCACTGGTCGCCCGCCAGGAACTCGTATTGCGGCTCCACCGGGCAGGTGCTGTAGCGCAGCGTGAAGCGCTGGTTGAGACCCTGCACTTCCTGGAGGAAAACCAGGTCAGGCGCCAGCCCGCGCAGGCCGTCGCGCAGCTCATGGATCACCATGCGGCGGTTGAAGTGCGACAGTCCCTTGTGGATGTTCAGGGTGACGACGCGCAGCGCCTGCTTGCTCATGGCAGTCCGGCTCGTTTCATTCGTACAGCATGCGGATCGCGTCGCGGTTGGACCAGCTGAAGCACTTGCGCGCCGCCTCCTGCCATGGCAGCCATGCGAAAGCCACGTGCTCGGCCGGCGCCATGCGCACCGGCATGCGCCGGGGCAGCGCCAGACTGAATACATGCTCGGTGTTGTGCGTTACGCCGGGGGCGAAGCGGTGACGCCACTGGACGAATATCTCGAAGGTATTGGCCACGGGCCAGCGGCGCAGCCGTCCGGCGGCGGCCTCGATCCCGGTTTCCTCGTGGACTTCGCGTTGCGCCGCGGCAGCGAGCGCCTCGCCGGGCCAGTCGAGCGATCCGGTCACCGACTGCCAGTACCCCGGGCGCAGCGCGCGCTCCAGCAGCAGCACCTCCCCGTCGGCGCTGTGGACCACGACCAGCACGGATACCGGGTGCTTGTATTTCATGCCTCGCGGAAAAGATCGGGCAGGTCGAGCCGCCTGTCGGGATCGAGAAACACGGCGAAGAAGGGCCTGCCCTGCCCGGCCCAGAACTGCGCCGCCGCGCCGAGGACCTCGACCAGCATGCCGCCGTCGCCTGCGCCCTCCATGAGCAGCACCTGGCCCTGGTCGGGGCGCCACGAAAGATCGGTGAGGCAGTCCTCGAGGGCATCCCAGTTGCGCCCGAACCAGTCCGGGAAGGCGAGGGCCTGCGAAAATGCCTCGAACACCGGCTGGCGCAGGTCGAGGCGCGCGAGGGCAAGCGGGCTGCCGCGCAGCGCGTCGAGCACTTCGTCGGGGCGCGTCACGCGATAGACGCCCGAGCGCGCGGGGTCGCTGAGTCGCTCCAGCAGCTTGCTCATCTACTCGCGGATCCTTCGGAAAGTACGGTAATGATCGTGAGTGTAGTAGTACTCGCCCTGGGTTCCGGCGACGATGCGGCGCGCGCCGCGATCGCGACGCCCGGGCGTTTGCACCGTGTACTCGCGGTAGTAGCCCCGCTCCTTCAGCGGCAGGAGCCGCTCGCGATTGGAAAATACGCGGCCGTCCTGCCGGTAGGGAAAAGGACCGCCGGCCTGGATGAGCCGCAGCGTGTCGCGCGCCTCGGGCGGCAGGCCCTCCACCGCCACCTCGCCGGCCCACGCAAACCCGAGGCAGCAGAACGCGAGGACGGCGAAAGCGCGAATCACGCGCGAATCACGCCTTCGGCGCCTCCCGCAAGCGCAGGCCGAGCTCGCGCAGCTGCTTCTCGTCCACCGGGCTGGGCGCCTGCACCAGCAGATCCTGCGCGCGCTGCGTCTTCGGGAAAGCGATCACGTCGCGGATGGATTCGGCGCCTGCCATCAGGGCCACCATCCGGTCCAGGCCGAAGGCGATGCCGCCGTGCGGCGGCGCGCCGAACTGCAGGTTGTCCAGCAGGAAGCCGAACTTGGCGCGCGCCTCCTCGTCGGCGATGCCCAGCGCCTTGAACACCTTCGCCTGCACCTCGGCGCGGTGGATGCGCACCGAGCCGCCGCCGATTTCCCAGCCGTTGAGCACCATGTCGTAGCCTTTCGAGAGCGCGCGCGCCGGATCCGCGGCGAGCAGGTCCTCGTGGCCGTCCTTGGGCGAGGTGAAAGGATGGTGCATCGCGCCCCAGCGCTTTGCCTCCTCGTCCCATTCGAACATCGGGAAATCCACCACCCAAAGCGGCCGCCAGCCCTTCTCCGCCAGCCCCTTGTCGTGGCCGATTTTCGTGCGCAGCGCACCGAGTGCGTCGTTGACCACCTTGGCCTTGTCCGCGCCGAAGAAAATGAAGTCACCGGGCTTGGCTGCGGTTCTTGCAAGAATCTGCTGCTGATTCTGCGCCGAGAGGAACTTGACGATCGGCGACTGCAGGCCGTCCGGGTTGACCTTGATGTAGGCGAGTCCCCTGGCCCCGTAGTTGCCGACAAAGGCGGTGTAGTCGTCGATCTCCTTGCGCGTGAGCTCGGCGGAGACCTTGAGGGCGGCGACCCGTCCGCCGGGCAGCTCGGCGGCCTGGCGGAACACCTTGAAATCGACCGACTTCATGAGATCGGTGAGCTCGGTCAGCTCCAGCGCGATGCGCAGGTCGGGCTTGTCCGAGCCGTAGCGCGCCATGGCCTCCGCGTGGGTGAGGCGCGGAAACGGCCGCGGCAGCTCCTCGCCCAGCACGCCGGCGAACACTTCGCGAACCAGTCCCTCCATCAGCTCCTGGATCGCGTGCTCGTCGAGAAACGAGGTCTCAACGTCGATCTGCGTGAACTCGGGCTGCCGGTCGGCGCGCAGGTCCTCGTCGCGAAAGCACTTCACGATCTGGTAGTAGCGGTCGTAGCCCGCAACCATCAGAAGCTGCTTGAACAGCTGGGGCGACTGCGGCAGAGCGAAGAACTGCCCCGGGTGCACCCGGCTGGGCACGAGGTAGTCGCGCGCGCCTTCGGGCGTGGAGCGCGTGAGCATCGGCGTATCGCTGTCGATGAAGCCGTGCGCGTCCAGGTAGCCGCGTACCGCCATCGCCACCCGGTAGCGCAGCCGCAGGTTCTTCTGCATCGGCTCGCGGCGCAGGTCGAGCACGCGGTAGGCGAGGCGCGTGTTCTCGTTGAGATTGTCGTCGTCGAGCTGGAACGGCGGCGGTACCGAGGGGTTGAGGATCTCGATGTCGTGCGCGAGCACCTCCACTTCGCCCGAGCGCAGCTCCGGGTTCACGGTGCCCTGCGGGCGACGGCGCACCTTGCCGGAGATGCGCAGCACGAACTCGCTGCGCACCCGCTCGGCGACGGCGAAAGCCTGCGCGCGGTCGGGGTCGAACACCACCTGCGCCAGCCCCTCGCGGTCGCGCAGGTCGACGAAGATCACCCCGCCGTGGTCGCGCCGGCGATGGGCCCAGCCGCACAGGGTGACGCTGCGGTCCACCAGGGCCGCGGTCAGCTCGCCGCAATAGTGAGTTCTCAAGGCAGGGTTCTCATTTGTGCTCCAGGGGCGGCACCACGCCCATGGAAATGATGTACTTGAGCGCCTGGTCCACGCTCATGTCGAGCTCGATGACGTCCTTGCGCTGCACGATCACGAAGTAGCCGCCGGTGGGGTTGGGCGTGGTCGGCACGTAGACCGCCAGGCAATCATCGGGAAGATAGCGCGCCACGCCGCCACCGGGTGTGCCGGTGAGAAAGGCGATGGTCCACATGCCCGCCCGGGGCCACTGCACCAGCAGGGCCTTGCGGAAGGCCTGGCCGCTGGATGAAAACAGCGTATCCGAGATCTGCTTGACGCTCGAGTAGATCGAGTTCACCACCGGGATGCGGTGCAGGATGTCGTGCCAGATCTCCACCAGCTGCGCGCCGAAAAAGTTCGTCGCGAAGACGCCGGTGACGAACACGATGACGATGGTGAGGATCGCGCCGAGACCCGGGATGTGCACGCCGAGCCAGTTCTCGGTGTGCACCGAAGCCGGGAGCAGCAGCAGCGACTGATCGAGCAGGTCGACAATCGCCTTCAGGACCCACAGCGTGATGACGAGCGGGATCCAGATGAGCAATCCGGTGATCAGGTACTTCTTCATGAAATAAAAAGCCCGGCTGGTGCCGGGCCGCGGTGCTCAGAGGCCCCGGCTCAAGCCGGCGTCTCTGATTTTGTCTCGGGTTTCGATTCGGGTTTGGTCTCGGTCTTCGTTTCGGTCTTGGTCTCGGCCTGCTTTTCCGCCGGCTTCGCCTTGCTCTTGAAGTCGGTGGCGTACCAGCCGCTGCCCTTGAGCTGGAACCCGGCGGCGCTCAACAGCTTGGTGAAGGTCGGCTTGCGGCAAGCCGGACACTCCGTGAGCGGCGGCTCACTCACCTTCTGCAGGAACTCTTCCTGGTGGCCGCAGGTTTCGCAGCGATACTCGTAGATCGGCATAGGACGCGATTATATCGCTGTTTCAGAAAGGAATATCGTCTTCCATGTCGTCGAACTTGCCGGCCGCCGGCTTCTTGGCGCCGCCCTTGGGCTCCGCGGCGCGGGATTCCGCGGGCGGCTCGGAGCGCGGTTCCGAGCGCGGCTCGCCGGCGCCGGCGCGCGAGCCGAGCATTTGCATGCGGTCGGCCATGATTTCGGTGGTGTACTTGTCCTGACCCTCCTTGTCCTGCCACTTGCGGGTGCGCAGGCGCCCTTCGACGTACACCTGCGAGCCCTTCTTCAGGTACTCGCCCGCCACCTCGGCGAGCTTGCCGCGGAACACCACGCGGTGCCACTCGGTCTCCTCCTTCTTCTCGCCGCTCGCCTTGTCGGTCCACTGGTAGGACGTGGCGATCGATACGTTGGTAATGGCCGCGCCGTCCGGCATGTATCGCGTTTCCGGGTCGCGCCCGAGGTTGCCCACCACGATGACCTTGTTAACCGATGCCATATGTAACCTCCCCGGTAATGGTACTCACAACGTCGCTCTGGAAAGTCCGTTGACCGGCGCCCCCGGCGGGCGCATGGCGCTTGCCGCCGCAAGCCAGAGCACTGCCAGCGCGGCGCAGCCTGCAAAAACGGCGGTGGCGCCGTAGTGCTGGGCCACCCAGCCCCCGGCCAGGCCGCCGAAGAACAGTCCCAGGGTCTGCGTGGTGTTATACACGCCGATGGCCGTGCCGCGCGCATGCCCCGGCGCCATGCGCGTGACGAGCGAGGGCAGCATCGCCTCAAGCACGTTGAATGCCACGAAGAACGCGCACAGGGCAGCGGCATAGGCGAGCAGGGATTCGCTGAACGCGAACAGCACCTCGACGGCGGCGAGCAGCGCCACCGCCGCCAGCAGGACCGGCTTGGGACGGTTGCGCCGGTCGGCATAAAGGATGGGCGGCACCATGACCGCAAAAGACGCGAGCACCACCGGCAGGTAAAGCTGCCAGTGGGCGGACAGGGCGAGCCCGGCTTGCACCAGCAGCCCCGGCACCACGACGAACATTGCCATCTGCACCAGGTGCAGGATGAAGATGCCCAGGTTCAGGCGCAGCAGCTCCGGGTGCAGCACCTCGCGCCCGGTCGCGCCCGCGGGGCGCGGCACCGGCGGCGGCGCCTCGGGAACCAGCGCCTTCACCACGACCATGGCCGCCAGGCACAGCGCGCCGGTCATGAAGAAAAGGCCCGACATGCCGATCCACTGGTAGAGCGCCGGCGCGGCCACCAGCGACAGCGCGAAAGCGAAGCCGATGGTCGCCCCGATCATCGCCATGATCTTGGTGCGGTGCTGCTCGCGCGTGAGGTCGGCCGCGAGCGCCACGACGACCGAAGACACGGCGCCCGCCCCCTGCAGCGTGCGCCCGGCGATCGCCGTCCAGATGTCGTCTGCTACGCCCGCGAGCACGCTGCCGGCGGCGAAGATCGCCAGGCCCAGATAGATCAGCGGCTTGCGGCCCCAGCGATCGGAAGCCATGCCGAACGGGACCTGCAGCAGCGCCTGCGCGAGACCGTAAGCGCCGAGGGCAACGCCCACCAGCGTCAGGTTGTCGCCGCCCGACAGCTGCGGCGCGTGCACCGCGAACACCGGCAGGATCAGGAACAGGCCGAGCATGCGCAGTCCGAATACGCCGGCGAGGCTGATGCCGGCGCGCAGCTCGGTGGGATTCATGGGTTGGGGAACGTATCGGCGCGGATGCGAAGCGCGCTATAGTAGCAAGTTTGCTTGCCTGGATTTTTCCTCGATGGACTGCATCCGCATCCGCGGAGCGCGCACCCACAATCTCAAGAACCTGAGCGTCGAGCTGCCGCGTAACCGCCTCGTGGTGATTACCGGACTCTCCGGCTCGGGCAAGAGCTCGCTCGCCTTCGACACACTGTACGCCGAAGGCCAGCGGCGCTACGTGGAATCGCTTTCCGCGTACGCGCGCCAGTTCCTGCAGCTCATGGAAAAGCCCGACGTGGATCTCATCGAGGGGCTGTCGCCGTCGATCGCCATCGAGCAGAAGGCGGCGAGCCACAATCCGCGCTCGACGGTCGGCACGGTGACCGAGATCCACGACTACCTGCGCCTGCTCTACGCGCGCGTGGGCACGCCCTACTGCCCCGAGCACGGCGTCGCGCTGCAGGCGCAAACCGTGGCGCAGATGGTGGACCATGTGCTGCAGCTGCCGCAGGACAGCCGCTTGATGATCCTTGCCCCGGTCGTCACGGGCAGAAAGGGCGAGCAGGCCGAGCTCCTGGAGGAGCTGCGCGCGCAGGGCTTCACGCGCGTGCGCGTCGACGGCAAGGTGCACGAGCTGGACGCGGCGCCGCGCCTGGCGAAAAGCGTGAAGCACACGGTCGAGGTGGTGATCGACCGGCTGCGCGCGCGCGCCGACACGAAGCAGCGCCTGGCCGAGTCGTTCGAGACCGCGCTGCGGCACGCCGACGGCCGCGCCCTGGTCCTCGAGCTCGATTCGCAGAAGGAGCATCTGTTCTCGGCGCGCTTCTCGTGCCCCTTGTGCGACTACGCGCTGCCCGAGCTCGAGCCGCGCCTTTTCTCGTTCAATAACCCGATGGGCGCCTGCCCGCGCTGCGACGGCCTGGGCGAGGTGCAGTTTTTCGACCCCAGGCGCATCGTCGCGCATCCGAACCTGTCGCTCGCGAGCGGCGCCATCCGCGGCTGGGACCGGCGCAACCAGTTCTACTTCGCGATGCTGCAGTCGCTCGCGAAGCACTACCGCTTCGACCTGGAGCAGCCTTGGGAAATGCTCGACGATCGCGTCCAGGACATCATCCTGCACGGCTCGGGCAAGGAGCACGTTGCCTTTCATTACCCCGGCGAGCGCGGCCGCACCAGCGTCAAGCAGCACGCGTTCGAAGGCGTGATCCCCAACCACGAGCGGCGCTTTCGGGAAACCGACTCGCTGGTAGTGCGCGAAGAGCTCGCCAAGCTGCGCAACGCCCAGCCCTGTCCCGAATGCGGCGGCGCGCGCCTGCGCCGCGAGGCGCGCCACGTGAAGCTTGCCGAGCATACGATCTACGAGGTTTCGCGCTGGCCGCTGCGCAGGACGCTGGCGTTTTTCCAAGCGCTGGCCCTGCAGGGGGCGAAGGCGCAGATCGCCGAGCGCATCGTGCGCGAGATCTCCAGCCGCCTTGCGTTCCTGGTGAACGTCGGGCTCGAATACCTGGCGCTGGAGCGCTCGGCCGAAACCCTGTCCGGCGGCGAAGCGCAGCGCATCCGGCTCGCGAGCCAGATCGGCTCGGGCCTCACCGGCGTGATGTACGTGCTGGACGAGCCCTCCATCGGGCTGCACCAGCGCGACAACGAGCGCCTGATCTCCACCCTGAAGCACCTGCGCGACCTGGGCAACTCGGTGATCGTCGTGGAGCACGACGAGGAAGCGATTCGCGCGGCCGACCACGTGGTCGACATGGGGCCGGGGGCGGGCGAGGCCGGCGGGCGCATCGTCGCCGAAGGCACGCCGGCGCAGATCGTCGCCGATCCCGCGTCGCTCACCGGCCGCTACCTGTCGCGCGAGCTCAGCATCGCGGTGCCGGCGCGGCGCAACCGCCCGAGCGACAGGCTGCTGATCCGCGGCGCGCGCGGCAACAACCTGAAGGAAGTTACCCTTTCCCTGCCGCTGGGTCTGCTGGTGTGCGTGACCGGCGTCTCGGGCTCCGGCAAATCCACGCTGATCAACGACACCCTCTACGCCGCGGTCGCGCGCCATCTGTTCGGCAGCGCCGCCGAGCCGGCGCCGCACGAGGCGCTCTGCGGGCTGGAGCAGCTCGACAAAGTCGTGAGCGTCGACCAGAGCCCGATCGGCCGCACGCCGCGCTCCAACCCGGCGACGTATACGGGCCTGTTCACCCCGATCCGCGAGCTTTTCGCCGGCGTGCCGGCGGCGCGCGAGCGCGGCTACGACGCCGGGCGCTTTTCCTTCAACGTCAAGGGCGGCCGCTGCGAGGCCTGCCAGGGCGACGGGGTGACCAAGGTGGAGATGCACTTCCTCCCGGACATCTACGTGCCTTGCGATGTCTGCCACGGCAAGCGCTACAACCGCGAGACCCTCGAGATCCGCTACAAGGGCCGCAGCATCCACGAGGTGCTGGAAATGACGGTGGCCGACGCCGCGGAATTCTTCTCCGCGGTGCCCGCCATCGCGCGCAAGCTGCAGACCCTGACCGACGTCGGCTTGGGGTACGTGCGCCTCGGCCAGTCGGCCACCACGCTGTCGGGCGGCGAGGCGCAGCGCGTGAAGCTGTCGCTCGAGCTGTCCAAGCGCGACACCGGCCGCACGCTGTATATCCTCGACGAGCCCACCACCGGCCTGCATTTCCACGATATCCAGCTGCTGCTGGACGTGCTGCACCGGCTGCGCGATGCGGGCAACACGGTGGTGGTGATCGAGCACAACCTGGATGTCATCAAGACCGCCGACTGGATCATCGACCTGGGCCCCGAAGGCGGCGACGGCGGCGGCCGCATCGTCGCCGAAGGCACGCCCGAGCAGGTGGCCGCCAACGAGGCGAGCCACACCGGGCAGTACCTGCGTCAGGCGCTAGGGCAGTCCACGCGAACCACCACACCGGAGCCGTCCTCGCGGTTGGCAGCGCGCGCCTGACCGCCGTGGAACTCGGCGATTAGCCGCACGATGTAGAGACCGAGGCCCAGGTGCGGCTCGCCGCCGCTGCCGGTGCGCCCCGAGACCATGGATTCGAACAGGCGCCCGGCCATGTCCTGCGGCAGCGGCGGGCCGCTGTTGCTCACCGTCAGCGCGCCGTGGGCGTCCAGCCGTACGCGGATCGGCTCCTCGCCGTCGGAAAAATCCGCCGCGTTGGCGGCGAGCTTGTCCAGCATCTGGGCATACAGGTCCGGGGCGCCGCGCAGCATCACCGGCTTCTCGGGCACGGAAAGGGCGAAGCGCGACCCGGGAAAAGCCGCGCCGTATCCCTCAACGCATCCACGCACCACGGCGCGCGCGTCGAAGCGCTCGCGCTCGGGCTGGCGCACGAGCTGCTCCAGCCGCGTCGCCTCGGACATGCGCGTGAGCACCGTCTGCAGCCGCGCCAGGCCCTCGGCGGCGCGCTCGGTATAAATGCGCGCGTCTTCGGGCAGCGGCGCCATGCGCAGGTTCTCGAGGGAAGAGCCCACCACCGTGATGGGCGTGCGCAGCTCGTGCGCCAGGCGGCCGCCGAGCTTTTCCAGATAGGCGTTGTACTGCGCCAGGCGCTCGAGGGCGGTGGAGAAGCTGCGCGACAGGTCGCCGATCTCGTCGTTGGCGGTGGAGCCGGCGATCAGCTTCTTCACGCGGCCCTGGGAGTCGATCGCTTCCTCCGCCTCGTCGCGCAGGCGCCGCAAGCGCAGCGACAGCCGCGAGGCGAACAGCAGCAGCGCAAGCGCGCCCAGCGCGAACGCCACCAGCGTCACCGCGGCGACCTTCTCCAGCGTGCGGTTGGAGATCGAGCGGATGGCGTTGGTGGTCTCCTCCACCACGATCGCCGCGGCCACCTCCTCGCCGTCCCAGATGGGATGCGCCGCCGACAGGATCACGGCGCGCGAGTCGGGCGACTGGCGCCAGCGCCGCGCCTGCACGCCGAGCAGGGCGTTCCTCACCTCGGCGCCGCCGCTGATCTGCGATTCGCTCAGCGCGTCGTCGAAGTCCTCGGTCGGCCGCTCCAGGAGAAAGGAGGTCACCGGGCGCAGCGCGCGCGCCAGGTGGTCGAGCGCGTCGGCCGGCTGCTTCTCGGTGGAATTGCGCTTGCGCAGGTCCCCGGCGATGGCGAGCAGCCGCTGCTCGCGATCGACGATCCAGATGCGCGACTCGGCGCGTCCCAGGCTGCGCAGGATGCGCTCCATCTCGCCCGGCGCCGCCATCCCGGGGCGCAGCTCGAGCAGCTCGGGGCGGTCGTGCAGCGCGGTGGCCACGGCGCGCGCCGTGGCGGCGAGCGCCTGCTCCTGGCCTTCGCGCAGCACCGCTTCCATCTCCTTCACGTAGCGGTAGCCCAGCCAGGGGATCGGTGCGAGCACCAGCGCCACGGCCAGCAGCTTGGCGCGCAGGCCGAAGCGCAGCTTCACTCAGGCATTCCAGCGGTAGCCCAGGCCGTACACCGTATCGATCGCGGCGAACGCCGGGTCTACCTGCTGGAACTTGCGCCGGATGCGCTTTACGTGCGAGGTGATGGTGGAGTCGTCCACCACGATGTGCGCTTCCTTCATCAGCTGCTCGCGGTTTTTCACGTGGCCCGGAAAGCGCGCCACGGCGTGAACCAGCCAGAACTCGGTAAGCGTGAGCTCCACCGGCTGCTCGCGCCAGGTGATGAGAAAGCGCTTCATGTCCATGCGCAGGGCGCCGCGCTCGAGGACCTCCTCCTGCGCGGGCGCCTCGTGGGCGAGATCGGCGCGCCGGAAAAGCGCGCTGATGCGCGCGAGCAGGTGCGGCAGGCCGGCGTCCTTGGTCAGGTAATCATCGGCGCCCATGCGCAAGCCGGAAATGACGTCGAAGTCCGAGTCGCGCGCGGTAAGAAAGATGATCGGCAGCCCCGCCGACAGCGCGCGCAGCTCGCGGCACAGCGTGAAGCCGCCGTCGGGCTCTCCGGCCAGGCCGATGTCGAGCAGCGCGAGGTCGGGCAGCCGGCTGCGAAACGCCGTGAGCGCGGACTTGCGATCGCCGAACGCGCTGACCTGGTAGCCGTGCTTTTTCAGCATGTCGGCATAGTTGGCGCGGATCGCCGGGTCGTCCTCCACTATCGCCACCGTCCTTGTCATGCAGTGAATATACCGGAGCCGCCGCTGCCACGAGATCGCCACAATTGCGCAGCGACGCGCCATTTTTGCGCGCCCGCGGGCGCATCTTGCGCGGTTGAAATGGGGACCTGTCGCATTGAAAGGATGGCCATGCAAACCGCCCGCAAGATCGTCGTGGACTTCTCCTTCGCCGCCGCGGCCGCAGCGCTGATCGGCATTGCCGTGGGCGGCGCCGCCCTGTCGTTCGTGTGGCTGCTGGCGGTGCTGAGCCGATAGGATGCTGCGGCTTTCGATCGTGTTTTTCGCCTGGCTCGCCTCGACCGCGACCCCGGCCTTGACTGATACGAACGATCGTACTATTCTCGCGGCCTATGCATGCGCAGGCGCACTCGAGAACCAAGGGCGAGCGTACCCGGGCAACAATCCTCGATGAAGCGCTGAGGATCGTCAGCAAGGCGGGCCTCGACGGCCTGACCATCGGCACGCTGGCCGACGCGACCGGCCTGTCGAAGTCGGGCCTGTTCGCGCACTTCGGCTCGCGCGAAGAGCTGCTGCTGGCGGTGCTGGCCCACGGCCAGGCCGAATTCGGCGAGGTGGTGTTCCAGCCGGCCATGGCCAAGCCGCGCGGCCTGCCGCGCCTGCGCGCCATGTTCGTCAACTGGCTGGCGTGGACCGAGTCGGCCGAGCTGCCCGGCGGCTGCCCCATGATCGGCGGCGCGAGCGAGTTCGACGACAAGCCCGGCCCGGTGCGCGACATGCTGGCCGGGGGCCAGCGCACCTGGATCGAGACGCTCAAGCGCGCGGTGCGCCAGGCGGTCGAGGAAGGCCAGCTGTCGAAGGACGCCGACGCGGAGCAGATCGCCTTCGAGATCTTCGGCATTGCCCTGGTGGTGCACCATCATCGCCGCCTACTTGGCTACAAGAAAGCCCGCGAGCGCGCGCTCATCGCGCTCGATTCCCTCCTCAAGCGCTACGCCGTTTCCTAGCGAAGGACCCGCCATGCCCGCCGCCCTGCACTTCCCCAGGATTAGCACGAACGTTCGCTTCGCCGCCTCGGCGCTGCTCTTCCCCGAGTTCGCCGCCAGCCTGGCCGAGCGCCGGTTCCTGACCCCGCCGCGCCCGCGCGACGCAGCCGCGACAGCGCTAGACCTGATCGACGCCCGCTCCAGCGTGCTCGAGCACAAGGGCCGCCACATCGCCATGTGGCGCTGGGGATCGCGCGATGCGCCTGCGGTCCTGCTCGCGCACGGCTGGGGCGGCAACGCCGCCCAGATGCGGCCCTTCGTGTTCCCGCTGTTGAGCGCCGGCTGGCGCGTCGTCGCCTACGACCAGCCCGCGCACGGCGTGTCCGAAGGCCGGCTCACCGGCGTGCCGGACTTCGCCGATGTGCTGGCCGCGGTGGCGGCGCATCACGGCAACGTGCGCGCGGCCATCGGACATTCGCTGGGCGCCACCGCCGCCGCGCTCGCGCACGCGCAGAGCAAGGTGGACCTGCGAAAGATGGTGATGGTGAGCCCGCCCTCGGACCTGGTCGGCTACTCGCGCCGCTTCGCGCGCTGGCATTGGATCCCCGAGCCGGTGCGCGATGCCATGCAGGCGGCCATCGAGGAGCGCTACGCGTTGCGCTGGTCCGAGCTCGAGCTCGCGCGCCTCGCGCCGCGGCTGGAAGCGCAGGCGCTGGTCATCCACGACCGCGCCGACAAGGTCGTGCCCTGGAAGCAGGGCGAGCAGTTCGCGCGCCACTGGCGAGGCGCGCGCCTGATGAGCACCGAGGGGCTCGGCCACCGCCGCATCCTGGCCGATGACGGCGTCACGCAGGCGGCGGCCGAGTTCATCCGATGAAAAGGCAGCTGGTGGCTTCCTGGAGCGATCCGGCCGCGCTCGCCGAAGCCGGACGCGCGATGTCCGGCATCGAGTTCCTGCAGGCCATCCGCGACGGCCGCCTGCCCGCGCCGCCGATCGCCGAGCTGCTCGGGTTCAAGCTGGTCGAGGTGGACAGCGGGCACGCGGTGTTCGAAGTGCTGCCCGCCGAGCAGCATTACAACCCCATCGGCGTGGTGCACGGCGGGCTTGCCATGACGCTGCTCGACTCGGCGATGGGCTGCGCGGTGCACACTCGCATGCCCGCCGGCGGCGGCTACACCACGCTCGAAGCGAAAACCAACCTGGTGCGCGCAATCACGGCCAAGACCGGCTTGCTGCGCGCCCTCGGCAAAGTCGTGCATGCCGGCGCCCGGGTGGCCACCGCCGAGGCGCGCCTCCTCGACGCCACCGGCAAGCTCTACGCGCACGCCACGTCGACCTGCATCGTGCTCGGCCCCGGTTAGAAAGCCTTAGGAATCCGGTAGTTCGCACGGCGCAGTGAGACGCGACGCAAATCAGTTTACAGAAGCGCCGCCCCGGGTTAACAATCCAGGGGCATGTCCTCAGGCCGCGTTTTTCGCTTCGCGCCCACTCCTGAGCGTTCCCCCCGGCACCTGTTCGTGTTCCTGCACGGCTGCGGCGCCACCGCGCAGTCGATGATCCCGATCGCGTTCAAGTTCCAGGCACGCTTCCCGAGCGCGGCAATGGTAGTGCCCAGCGGCTTCAATCCCGACGCGCGCGGCGGCGCCGCGCAGGACTGGTACCCCACCCGCGGTCTCAACTGCGACAACCATCGCGAGCGCGTCGCGTCGGTGCTGCCGGACGTCGAGGACCTGGTGCGCCGCGAGCAGACGAATTTCGGCGTCGGCGCGAGCCGCACCGTGCTGATCGGCTTCTCGCAGGGCGGCACCGTGGCGCTCGAGGCGGTCAAGATGGCCGGGCTGGCCGGTGCGGTGGTGGCCTTTTCCGCCCGCTACGCGCGCCTGCCGGCGCGCGGCATGCGCATCTCCTCGCGCATCCACTTGGTGCACGGCGCCTACGATTCCGTGGTCTCGCGGGTGTACGCGGAGCGCGCCGCGCGCGTATTGACCGGGCTGCACGTGCCGGTGACCCTGGACATCGTCGAGGACCTGGGCCACGCATTGTCGCCGCGCGCGATCGGCCTGGGCTCACTGCGGCTGCTGCAGGGCATCTACG
>CBDDSA010000237.1:0-11646 GCA_965233185.1 uncultured bacterium | reverse complement strand
CGGCTACGAGGTGCTGCGCCGCTGGCTGGGCGAGCGGCTGTCGCTCGGCTGGCTCGGCTCGCAGAACGCCCTGACGGGGCTGGTGTTCGTCAGCCGGCTGCTGCCCTTCGTCTCGTTCGACGTGATCAGCTACGCGGCGGGCCTCACGGTGCTTTCCGCCTGGCGCTTCGCGATCGCCACCCTGGCTGGCATCGTGCCGGCGAGCTTTCTGCTCGCGCATTTCGGCGCCGAGATGGTCGCGGGCGAAGCCGATCAGGCCCTGATCGCCGCGATCGGGCTGGGTGTCCTTGTGGCGGTGCCGCTCGCCGTGAAGTTCCTGCGCGAATACCTCAACGCGCGGAAGAAGGCCTGACGGTGCCCGCACGACCGAGCCGCTCGAACAGCCAGCCCGAGAGCGCGCCGCCGACCCGAAAAGGCAGGTTCACGATGTCTCCTTGCGCTTTCAACCGATTCGTCCCAGCGCCGGGAAGGTTTCGAGGATCCACAGCGAGAAGGCGGTCATGCGGCCGGTGATCATGGCGACGCCCGCGGCGACCATGACCACGCCGCCGAAGGTCTGCAGGCCGGCGCCGAAGCGCCGCAGTCGGCCGGTGAGCCGCGCCGCGCGGTCAATGAACAGCGCCGCCAGCAGAAACGGCACGCCCAGTCCCAGGGCATACGCCGAGAGCAGCCCCACGCCGCTTGTGCCGGCGGCGCTCACCGCAAGGATCGCGCCGAGCACCGGCCCGATGCACGGCGTCCAACCGAACGCGAAAGCGACGCCGAGCACGAAGGCCGCGACCGGATTGCCGCCGTGCAGATGCGGGTGTACGCGCAGGTCGCGCTGCAGGAAGGGCAGCCAGCGCCACGCCCCGAGCATGAACAGGCCGAACCCGATAACGATGGCGCCGGCGACGAGGTTCGCCTCGTACCGGTAGCGCAGCAGCCACTGGCCGAGCAGGCTCGCGCTCGCGCCCAGGGCGATGAACACCGCGGAGAACCCGGCGACGAACAGCGCGCTCATGCCCAGCGCCGCCAGCCGGTCCTGCGCATGCAGCCGCCGGCGGCGGAAGCTGTCGCCGGCGACGAAGGAGACATAGCCCGGCACGATCGGTAGCACGCAGGGCGATAGGAACGACACGATTCCCGCCGCGAAGGCCGCGAGGACGCCGACCGCCGCCGCGTCCGCCATGACTCCTACTCCGACTCGAGCCGCCGCACGAGCGGCAGCAGCCGCTGCTCGACGATCTCGGGGGTAATCGCGCCGATCATCTTGTGCCGGATGACGCCACGCTTGTCGACGCCGAAGGTCTCCGGCACGCCGTATACGCCCCAGTCGATGCCGACCCGGCCGTCGATGTCGGCGCCGGTACGCACGTACGGGTCGCCCAGCCCGCCGAGCCAGCGCGCCGCGTCGTCCGGCTGGTCCTTGTAGTTGAGGCCGTGCACGGTCAGCGCGCGCTGCGCGCTGAGCTGCATCCACAGCGGATGCTCGTCGCGGCAGGCCTTGCACCAGGAAGCGAAGACGTTGACGAGCGACACCTCGCCGCGCAGATCGCGCGTTGCAAGCCCCAGCGTGCGGCCCTTGACCGGCGCCAGGTCGAACTGCGGCACCGGCCGCTCGAGAAGCGGCGAAGGCAGCTCGCGCGGATCGAGCGTCAGCCCGACGCCGAGGAGCACGGCGAGCAGGGCCAGGATCGCGAGCGGCCAGAACCGCGCGCCGTGCAGCGTCGCTTGGGCGGTCTCGTTCATTGCAGCACGTCCAGCGCGGGGACCATGTCCGGATCGAGGCATTTCGCGGCGACCATGGCACGCAAGGTCGCTTCTTCCGCCATGAAGGCGCGTACGGCCTGCGGGTCGAACTGCGTTCCGGCCAGGTGCGAGATCTCGGCTTCCGCGTCGTCGTAGGACACTCCCCTGCGATAGGGGCGATCGGAGGTCATCGCATCGAGGGTGTCGATCACGGCGAAAAGCCGGGCCCAGAGCGGAATCGCCGCGCCGGCGAGGCGGCGGGGATAGCCACTACCGTCGAAGCGCTCCTCATGCGCGAGCACAATCTCCGCGGCCTGCGCCATGCCGGGGACTGCAGCGAGGATGCGATGGCCGATCTCGGGATGCGTGCGCATCACCTGCCATTCCTCGGGGGTGAGCGGTCCCGCTTTCAGCAGGATGCTGTCGGCGATGCCGATCTTGCCGATGTCGTGGAGCAGCGCGCCCCAGTACACCTGGCGCAACACCTCAGGCTCGGCGGTGAAGCGCCGCGCCAGCACCAGGGTATGGCAGGCCACGCGCTTGGAATGCTGCCCGGTCTCGTGCTCGCGTGCGTCGAGAGCGCTCGCCAGCGCCTCGGCGAGCTCCGCGTGCATGTCGCCCGCGGAAACCAGGTCCGGGAGTGGCGACGCCACCGCGGCCATGGCGCCCGTCAGTGCCGCTCGAACACCCGCGTGCCGCGATCGTCGAAAGCAATGGTCGCGTACGGTTGCGGCGCGCCGGTCATCCCTGGCGAGCCCGGCACCATGCCGGCGACGGCGAGCCCGGTGACTTTGGGACGCTCGCGCAGCAGCCGCTTGACGTCGGCGGCGGGGACATGGCCCTCGAGCACGTAGCCTGCGATCGTCGCCGTGTGGCAGGAGTAGGCCGCTTCCGGCACGCCGTACTTGCGCTTGAGCGGCGTCACGTCGGCGATGGGGTTCGTCTCCAGGCGGAAGCCGCTTTCGCGCATGTGCTTCTCCCATTCGCCGCAGCAGCCGCACGCGGGACTTTTGTATACCGTAATGACCGGCCGGTACTGCGCGTACGCCGAAGGCAGCGCGGCGAGCGCCAGGCCGGCGCCCGCTCCGAGAACAAGACCGCGTCGCGTGACCATGCTAGCGGCCGAGCTGCTTGCGCTGCTCAGGGGTCAGCACGGCATCGATGCGCTTGCGCGCCTCGAGCCGGGTTTCGAACATCTGCTTGTGCGCGACCGCCATCTCATCGAATGCCTTGCGTGCGGCGGCATCGTCGGCTTTGCCGAAGTCGTGCATACGGTACGACTGCGCGTGCATCCTGCCCATGAGCTCGCCCTGCTTGCTCCACACTTCTTCCTGGATGGCGTCGATCTTCTTGCGCTGCTCATCGGTGAGATTGAGCGCCGCGTACCCAGGCCCGTAGCCGCCGCCCATCATTCCCGGTCCCATGCCCTGGCCCGGTCCGTAGCCACCCATCATTCCCGGTCCCATGCCTTGGCCCGGTCCGTAGCCGCCCATCATTCCCGGCCCCATGCCATAGCCTTGACCCAGGGCAGTCCCGGCGAGGATTGCCGCGGCCGCAACCGCAGCGCCGATCAGTGCGCGTTTCATCTGTGAGCTCCTTCTGTATGGCCATCAGCATGGCACCCCCGTGCGCGTGCGGCTTGACCCATGTCAAATGACGGGCACGAGTCGAGTCTCTAATCTCCCCATGAATACCGATGTCATGACGTCCTCCCCCGTGACGCTCGAGCGGGCAACCCCGGCGCTGCTGGGCGCTCTTGCGTTCGGCGGTCTTCTCGCCCTGTACTTCGCCGCCCTTACGGCGGTGTCCGGTTGGGAGTTCACCCTCGCGCAATTCAGGGATTACTGGGGCTACATCGTCGCGCTGGGCGCAGGATTCGGTGTGCAGGTAGCGCTCTTTGCGCGCTTGCGGCAGGTCGTGCGCAATGCCGGCCCGCGCGCCGTCATGGCAACGACGGGAACGACTTCCACCGCGGCGATGGTTTCCTGCTGCGCGCACTACCTTGCCAATGCGGCTCCGGTGCTCGGCGCGACCGGACTGGTGACCTTCGCCGCGCACTACCAGGTGGAGCTCTTCTGGGTCGGTCTCGCGTTCAACGCGGGCGGCATCGCCTACATCGGCCGCAACCTTTTGCATGCCACACGGGAGCACGCCAAATGCGTCGCGGCCTGATCGCGCTTCTTGCCGTTGCGTTACCTCTTGCGGTTGCGGCGGCAGGCGCGCTGCCACCCCAATCGAGCTCGACTGCCGGCGTCACGGTCAAAGCGACGCCCCGGACGCTCGCCGGACCGGTATGGGAGTTCGAGCTCGTGTTCGACACCCACTCGCAGGATCTCAAGGACGATCCGGCGAAGTCGGCCAGCCTGCATGCGGGCGGCGCGAGCGCGGCCCCGCTTGCCTGGCAGGGCGACCCGCCCGGCGGCCATCACCGCAAGGGCGTGCTGCGCTTCAAGGCCCTCGCGCCGGCGCCCGCCGCGCTCGAGCTGCGGCTGCAGCGCGCCGGCGAGCCCTCGCCTCGGGTGTTCCGCTGGCAGGTCAAGTGAGAGGCATCAAAAGAACCAGACCGGAAAAGGTCAGTCCGGGTGAGACGGCCCGCCCACGCACGGGCTAATGGCCGATACGGTGGTTTTCGTTCTGCCCCTGCTGGCGCGACTTCACCTGGTTTTCCCAGCTCTCGAGGTCGCCCCGGTTCCAGGTTCCTGCGCCGTCCGCGCCGGGCGCGTTGTCCCACGGCGGGGTGTCGGGCTTGCCCCGATATTTACCGTCCTTGTAGAGCGCGGTCTGCTCGCGCTCGCCGCAGCCGGCCACGACCGCGCCGAGGGCGGCGAGAAGCGTGAAGATCAGGATTCGTTTCATTCGGACCTCCATTGAAAGGCGCATGTGGCCAGCGCTCGGCTCGGACGGCCGCCGAGCGCGGAGCTCGGCGCCATGGGAAGACGCGGGCTAGTCCGGGCTGGGCATCGGCAAGACGAAGTTCTCTCGCACGACTTCCTTGCCCGCAATCAGCTCCTCGGTCTCGCGGCGCTCCTCGTCGAACACCACGGCCGTGAGCTTCTGCAGGGTGTCGCGCGCTTCCGCCAGCGTGCGGCCGCTCGAATTCACGCCGGGCAGCTCCTCGAGAAACCCCACATAGCCCTGATTCGACTTCAGGTAAACCGCGGTGAATGCAAGTCTTGCCTGCTCCATTGCCGTCTCCTCTGCTCAGCGGCTCAGCGGTAACGAAGCGCGTCCATCAGCTCTTCGACGATGGTTTCCGTGTCGCCGCGCTCGGCGGCAGTCGCCACGTGAGCGCGCAAATGGCTCTCGAGGGTGATCTGCCCGGCTTTTTGCAGGGCGCCTTCGACGGCCCTGATCTGGCGCAGCACGTCGACGCAGTAGACGTCGTGCTTCTGCAGCGCTTGCAGGATGCTTTCCAGATGGCCCTTGGCGATGGCGAGCCTGCGCCTGACGACGCTGCGCGCCGCCTCCGGCATACACAGCCGCCCGCCGGCGGCGTAGTGGGCGTGCTCGTGCTTTTCCACGTCGTTCATTGCGCGTCCACCAGGTTCGCCTCGTATCCCTCTTTCTTGATTGCGTGGACCAATGCCTGTGGGTCGGCTGCTCCTTCCACCAGAGCCCGCCCGCCGGCGAGGCTCACCGACACGTTGTCGACGCCGGGCACCGCCTGAAGCGTCTCGGTCACCGCACGGACGCAGTGCTCGCATGTCATACCGCCAACCTGCAACGTCGCCGTCATCGTCATATCGGTCTCCTTTTTCCAATCCACCCACCTAGGGTGGGTCCAATAGCGGCGCCAATTATAGGGAGATTTGTATCTTTTGACAATACCCTACCCTAGGGGGTAGGATTCGGCCATGCAAACCATCGAGATCGGCATTGGCGGCATGACCTGCGCCTCGTGCGCAACGCGCGTCGAGCGCGCCCTGAAGGCCCTGCGCGGCGTGGCCGTGGCGCGCGTTAATCTCGCCAGCGAAACCGCCCGTGTCGAATACGACGCCCAGGTCGCGCAACTTCAACAAATCGCAGCCGCCGTCACCGACGCCGGATATGCGCCGGTCGTCGAAGAAATCGAGTTTCCGGTGCGCGGCGTGAGCTGCGCAAGCTGCGTCGGTCGCGTCGAGCGTGCGCTCGCCAAGCTGCCCGGGGTCGTCGAGGCGCGTGTCAATCTCGCGTCGGAAAGCGCTCGCGTGCGCTACCTGCCCGCGACTACGGGTCTCGCCGAATTTCGCCGCCAGCTCGCCGACGCGGGCTACGAGGTGCCCGCGCAAGCGGCGAAGGACGCCGATGCCGGCGAGGCGCAAAGAGAGCGCGAGCTCGGGCTGATGCGCCGCGAGCTCTACGCCGGAATCGCGCTCAGCTTCCCCCTCGCCGTGCTGGCGATGGGCATGTATTACGCGCCGTTTCACGCCTGGCTCGAGTCTGTCGGCCTGACCGAGCCGCGCCTCAATCTCGTCCTCTTCGCGCTCGCGACGCCGGTGCTGATCTGGCCGGGAAGGCGCTTCTTCGTCGCCGGATGGAAAGCCTACCGGCACTGGAGCCCGGACATGAACAGCCTGGTCATGACCGGAACCGGCGCCGCCTACCTCTACAGCCTGGTGGTGACTTTCGCGCCGCAACTGCTGCCCGAGAACGCCCGCCACACCTACTACGAGGCCGCGGCGGTCGTGATCACCCTGGTATTCCTGGGCAAGTTCCTGGAAGCCGTCGCCAAGGGCCGCGCGAGCGACGCGATTCGCAAGCTGCTCGGCCTCAAGGCCCGCACCGCGCGCGTGCTGCGCGATGGCAAGGAAGAGGAGATTTCGATCGATGCGGTGCAGCCCGGCGACGTCGTCCTGGTCAGGCCCGGGGAGAAGATCCCGGTGGATGGCACGATCGCCAGCGGCTCGAGCTACGTCGACGAGTCCATGATCACCGGCGAGCCGGTTCCGGTCGCCAAGCAGGCGGGGGACAAGGTGATCGGCGCGACCATCAACCAGAACGGCGCCTTCCGGTTCCGCGCGGAAGCGGTCGGCGCCGATACCGTGCTCGCGCAGATCATCCGCCTCGTGCAGGGGGCGCAGAGCGCCAAGCTCCCCATCCAGTCGCTCGCCGACCGGGTGGTCGCGGTGTTCACACCGATCGTGCTCATCATCGCAGTGCTCACCGCGGCAGTCTGGCTTGCTTTCGGCCCGGCCCCCGCCCTGACCTTCGCGCTGGTGAACGCGGTCGCGGTGCTGGTGATCGCCTGCCCCTGCGCCATGGGGCTCGCCACGCCGGCCGCGGTAATGGTCGGCACCGGGCGCGCGGCGGAGCTCGGCGTGCTCTTCCGCCGCGGCGAGGCGCTCGAGACCCTGAGTCACGTCAAGGCCGTGGCGCTCGACAAGACCGGCACGCTCACCCGCGGAAGGCCGGAGCTCACCGATCTTGTCGTCGCCGCAGGCTTCGATGAAAGCGAAGTGCGCGCTTTGATTGCGGCAGCCGAGGCCGCAAGCGAGCATCCCGTTGCCCAGGCCATCGTCAAGGCGGCGCGCGAGCGCGGCCTTGAGCTGGCCGAAGCGGAACGCTTCGAGGCGGTGCCCGGGTTCGGCGTCGAGGCGACGGTGAACGGTCGCCGGGTTCATGTCGGCGCAGATCGCTACATGGTCAAGCTCGGCCTGGACGTGGGCGCCTTTGCCGAGGCCGCAAGGCGCCTGGCCGATGAGGCCAAGACGCCGCTCTACGCCGCGGTCGACGGTCGCCTGGCTGCGGCACTCGCGGTGTCCGATCCGATCAAGGCAGGAGCCCCGGAAGCGATCGCGCGGCTGCACGCGATGGGAATAAAGGTCGCCATGATCACCGGCGACAACCGCCACACCGCGCAGGCGATCGCGCGGCAGCTTGGCATCGATCACGTACTTGCCGAAATCCTCCCCGCGGGCAAGGCGCAGGCGGTCGTGCAGATCCAGCAGCAGGTGGGCAAGACCGCGTTCGTCGGCGACGGCATCAACGACGCGCCGGCGCTCGCGCAGGCCGACGTGGGACTGGCGATGGGCAGCGGCACCGACGTCGCGATCGAGACCGCCGACGTCACCATCATGAACAGCGAGGCGCAAAGCATTCCCGCAGCGCTCGCCGTGGCGCGCGAGACCTTGCGCACCATCCGCGTGAACCTGTTCTGGGCATTCTTCTACAACGTGATCCTGATTCCGGTGGCCGCGGGCGCGCTCTACCCTTTCACGGGGTGGCTGCTCAACCCGATGCTCGCCGGCGCGGCGATGGGACTCTCCAGCGTGTTCGTGCTGACCAACAGCCTGCGCTTGAAGCGCATCTCGCTGGGCGCCCTGCCGCGCGCGGCGCAGCGCCTGCCCAGCGCTGGATTCGCGCGCGCGCAGATGGAAGCGGCCTTGCAGCCCGTCCTCAGCCGCCACGATCAAAGTTAACCGAAGGAGACTACGTCATGGAATGGCTATCGCAATACTGGATCTGGATCCTGGTCGCGGTCGGCGCAGCGTGGCTCCTCTCCCGCATGCGCCAGGGCGGTTCGATGGCCGGTTGTGGTCACGACATGGCGCACGAGGGACCGCCGCACGACGCCGCCAAGCAGGCAGCCGCAGGCAAGGACGCACAGCCCGCGGCCCCTTCGCATCAGCATCGTGGGGGCTGCTGCTAGAGGGCCCGCTTCGCCCGGAGCCGCAGTCCCTTTATCCCGACGACGAGCGCGCTGTCCCCCACGGCGAGCGGCTCGTCCGCGCTCTCAGCGGACCACAGCTCGCCGTGGATGAGCAGCGTCGCCGTGCGCCCGTCGACGCGCACCACTCGGCCGCTTTCACCGATCATTCCCTCCGCCCCGGTCATGGCCGGCCGCCGGCCCGTGCTGATGGCGAGCACGTAGACCCAAGACGCGATAGCGAGAGCCAGCGCGTACAGCGGCAGGGCGATCGAGAGCGGCAACAGCCAGAATACGGGGAGCGCGACAACCGGAAGAAAAAGCAGGATGTGGCACATGGATCAATGTCCATGAGCCGCGGCCACGAGCGGCTCGAAGATCCGCAGCGGCTCTGCGAAGCCGCGCACCGGCACGGCGCCGTGGTCACGCAGCGGCATGCTGCCGGCCAGTAGTTGCGCGGTGCGCGGCGAGAGCAGGATGCGGCTGCCGAGTTGCTTGTTCAGTTCCTCGAGGCGCGCCGCCAGGTTCACGGTGTCGCCGTGCACGGTGTAGCCCAGACGCTCGTCGCCGCCCACGGTGCCGCCCACCACGGGCCCGGTGCTGATGCCGATACGGGCGCGCAGGCGCATGCCGCGGATGAAGGTCGCGTCCGCCAGCCGCGCTTGCACTTCCAGCGCCGCCTCCACGGCGTGCCTGGCGTGCTGCGCGTCGGCGGCCGGTAGATTGAACGAGGCAAGCACCGCGTCGCCCTGGAACTGCGTGATCACGCCCGAGCGGGCGTGGATGATGCGCGCGACCTCGGCAAAGTAGTCGTTGAGCATCTGCACCACCTCGCGCGGGGCGAGGCCCGAGGCGATGGCGGTGAAGCTTTCGATGTCGGCGAAGAGCACCGTCGCCTCGCGCTCCTGGGATGCGATCGCGCCTTCATTCGCGAGCAGCCCGGCGGCGACGCTCTCGGGCACGAAGCGCGCGAAGGTGCGGCGGATGCGGTCGCGTTCCTCGAGGCCGGCGAGCATGCGGTTGAACTGCTCGGTGAGCAGCCCGAACTCGTCGTCCGAGACGACCGGCGCCTTGGTCCGCAGATCGCCGCGGTCGACGCGCTGCATCGCGCCGAGCAGAACGTGCACTGGCCGCGCCAGCCCGCGCGCGACGAGCCAGATCACCACGCCGGCGAGCAGCAGCGCCGCAAAGAGGTCCATCTGCAGGGTTTGGCGCATGAAAGCCCCGTGGCGCGTCGCCATGCTCATGGGCATTTCCGGCGCCGGCTGCGTCCATTGGTCCGCAAGAACGACGAGAATCGGCGCCAGTGCGACGGCAATGAAGGCGGCGACGAGCCGATGCACGAGCTTGCCGGGGCGTGCGGCAAGCGGCTCGCCATCCCGCCAGAGCCGCTCGCGCAGGCGGATCGAGTAATCGACCGTGAGGAAATAGGCGTACAGGCCGAGATACGCGCCGAACCCGCCGATGTGCAGCAGCGTGCCGATCAGCACCCGGGGAGAGCTGCGCAGGAAAGCGTCCCACGAGCTGTACACGACGGCGGAGTGGCCGAGCATGGCGGCGAGCGCGAGCCCGGCGATCCATAGCCCCGACAACGCCGGCAGGGCGCCGATGCGCCGCGCCGCCGCGTCGCGGTAGCCGCTGTCACCGGCGAGGAGGCGGCGCACGGGCGCGAAGATCGCCACCGCGCCGGCAAGGTTTACGCCTGCCAGAAGCACTGCCACGCGGATCAACAGATCCGGGAGCAGCGCCCGGTGATCCGCGGCGAAGCCGGCGGCGGTCGCGAGGAGCGCCGCCACCGCCGCGGCGCTGACCATCGCACCATAATAGCCCGCCGCCGCGCGCTTCACGCCGCCTTCGGCCGCGCGTTCAGCGCCGGCGCCGCCGCACGGCGAGCGCCGTCAGCGCGGCGAGGCCGAGGAACACGAGCGAGCCGTAGCCCCAGACGGCGGCGTAGCCGGGCATGGCGAACATCGGCACCAGAGCGTAAGCGGCGGAGAGCAGCAGCCAGACGGCGAATACGGCGAGAAAAAGCAGGCTGTCGTTGTTCATGGCTTCAGTGCCCGGCGCTTCCCGCAGCCGCCAACGGCAGTGAGCGCAGCAGCTCGAAGGCGATCGAAGTAAAGCCGACGGTAAGCCCGAGCAGCAACAGGACGGCGAGCGGCCCGGTCCAGGCGCGGCCCCCGGCCGTCACCGCGCCGCCCCAGTGAACTTCGGGCAGCGCGTGGCTCGCTTGGCCGCGCGGCGCCGGCATCAGGTTGCGCGCCAGGGCGTACAGATAGACGGCGAGCGCGGCGCTCATCAGCGTAGCGCCTACCCCTACGATCGACATGAGTGTTCCCCACAGCGCGGGCGCCGCGCCGTCATATGCGGCGCTCAGCACGCGGCGCGGCACGCCGAGGTAGCCCGCGGCGACGCCGGCGCCGCCGAAGAGCAGCAAGCCGGCGCTCGCGAGGTGCGGCATCCAGCGCAGCACGTGCGGACGCCATAGCGCACGGCCGGTGAGCGCGGGCAAGACGTAGAGCAGCACCGCGAGGAAGCTGAGCGTCACCGTGCCGACAGTGAGAAAGTGGAAATAGCCCGGCACGAAGAACGTGTCGGAGAGCAGCGGCGCAAGCTTCTCCTGGATCAGCACGAAGGACAGCGCGCCGCCCAGCGCGAGGTTCACCACTGCGAATCCGATTGCCGACATCGACGGGTTGCGCCATGGCAGGAGCCCGATCCAGCCGAACAGCCCCTTCGCGCCGTGCGCACGCGCGTGCACTTCGAGCGAAGCGACGATCACGAGGAACACGGTGACGGTAGGCACGCTGATGAACAGCGACAGCAGCGAGCCCGCCACGCGCACCGGCTGCGCGAGGTTGGGCTCGAGGAACATGTGGTAGAGCGACGTCGGCGGCACGAAGACCAGGTACGACGCAAACACGAGCTTGGAGAAGCGCGCACCGAAAACCGATTTGACGCCGGTGAGCGCCTCGACCAGGACGTACCACACGACCACCGTTGCCATGAGCGGCAGGTAGTGCAGGTTGTGGAAAAGGATATGCCAGCCGGTCGAGTGCTCGGCGGGCATCGCGCGCAGGCCGAGCGCCCACAGCGCCGCGGGCAGGAAGGCGTTCGCCGCGGCGATGGCGCTCACCATGAGCAGCCCCGCCCAGGCGCAGGCGGCGAAGCTCGCGACCGGCAGCTCGGCGATCTCGCCCCTTGCCAGCGGCCGCACCGCGGTGACGATGGCGGCTCCCGCGACGCAGAAGAGACCCGCGGCGAGCGCAAGGTATCCGAGGTAAAGGGCG
>CBDDSA010000236.1:0-4261 GCA_965233185.1 uncultured bacterium | reverse complement strand
AGGGGTCGATGCGCGGTCTGCCACAGTGGAGTCGAATTTTCGGATTTTCGTTTTCACGGTTTAGCAATCCCTCAAATGCGCGTGGGCAAGCATGGCCGACATATCGACTATGGTAGGGCAGCCGCCACGAGCGACCCTTCTCAGAGATTCGCATTCCGCACACCGCCGCTACGAAATGTGGTGGACACGGGCCCTTGGGGGCACAACGGCGCGTTCAATTCCCTTCATTCGATAATCGAACATCATTTGAACCCGGTGCCCGCGCTTTATGAAGCACAGCGCCTTTACCCCGAAGAAGCGTCGCATGCAGGAAGGTTGTTGGGATTCCGCTCACCCATCCTGGCCGAAATATCTCCATTGTCGAAAGGAGAGATAGACAGTTTGGTTGTCTTCTTAGGCACGCTCTCCTCGTCTACGGTCATGTCCAGCGAGCTCGCCATACCTCGAAGCGTGCCTTCCGGCAGGGCGGAGTTCATCCGGCATTGAGCGACCGGATTTCAAGCGCACGGATAAGTTTTGCCACACTGACGTGTGTCCTTGCGCTTCTCTTCGGGCATGCAAGCTACGCCAATGATCAAATAGTCGGCAAGGTAATCGCGATTCAGGACGGCGACACGCTAACCGTCGTGGACCTCGAGGACCGTCAACACCGCATCCGCTTGGCTGGCATCGATGCACCGGAGAGAAGCCAAGCTTATGGAGACGCTTCTCTCTCGAATCTTTCTAACATCTCCTATGGAATGCTTGTGAGGGCCGTTTGTCCCAAGATCGATCACTATGACAGGTGGGTGTGCACCATATTTTTGGATGGGAACGACGTAAATCTGGCGCAGGTAGCCGCCGGCCTCGCTTGGCACTACAAGCGCTTCCAGCACGAACAAACATGGGTGTTGATTTCCACGCAAATCTGACCCGGGGTTTTCATCGGAAACTGACCCGGGTTTATGAATCGCAGTATAGCTACGGGTTTGTGGGTAAGTCTTCGGTTTCCTCCGTTTTGCTGGTTTGAGTTTTTCGGGTTTTAACAGCTCGGCCGGGCGCGAGCCTGGCCGAGCTGTTCTTGAAGCGCCAGGACTCGTTGCCGGTTTCGACGATGTGGCAGTGATGCGTGAGGCGATCGAGCAGCGCGGTTGTCATCTTCGCATCGCCGAAGACGTTTGCCCATTCGGTGAAGCTCAAGTTCGTCGTGATGATCACGCTGGTGCGCTCGTAGAGCTTGGAGAGCAGGTGGAAGAGCAGCGCGCCGCCCGCCTGGCTGAAGGGCAGATAGCCCATCTCGTCCAGGATCACCAGGTCGACGTACATCAGCCGGTAGGCGAGCTGGCCCTGTTTGCCGATCGCCTTTTCCTGCTCGAGGGCGTTCACCAGCTCCACCGTCGAGAAGAAGCGCACCCGCTTGCCGTGATGGTGGATCGCCTCGATGCCGATGGCGCTCGCCAGATGGGTCTTGCCCGTGCCCGGCCCGCCGATGAACACCGCGTTGTGGGCTGCTTCGAGGAACTGCAGGGTATGCAGCCGTCGAACCAGCGCCTCGTCGAGCCTCGTTTGCGCGAAGTCGAAGCCGGCGAGATCCCGATGCCCCGGGAAGCGCGCCGCGCGCATCTGGTAGGCGGTCGAGCGCACCTCGCGCTCGGCCCGCTCGGCCGCGAGCAAGTGCTCCATGAAGCGCTCCGGATCGAGCTCGGCGTGGCGCGCCTGGGCCACCAGCTCGGGCCAGCAGCTCGCCATGCCGTGAAGCGAAAGCGCCTTCAATTTCGCCACCGTCTCAATCGACATGGGCAAGCTCCTCATCCGGACCGGAGCGCAGCCGCTCGTAGCGAGCGACATCCGCGGCCGGCTCTTCGCTCAAGGCAAGCGGTGCAGCGGGCAGCTCCGCCGGCGCGAGCGGCGGGGATTTGAGCCGCGCAAGCACGTTGAGCACATGCTCGCCGCTCGGACGCCCCGATTGCAGGGCGCACTCGGCGGCGCCGAGCACCGCCTCGATGCCGTGCAGGGGCACGGCGGCCAGGACCTGGGCCATCACCCGGTCGCCTCCCGCATGCTTGAGCAGACACCCTTGCAGCCGCATCAGCGGCTCGGGCATCGTGGCGAAGGGCGCGCCGTTCCTGAGCGCCCCCGGCTTCTTCACGATCAGGCTGATGTAGTGCTGCCAGTCGTAGAAGGTCTGCTCGCGGTCGAAGCTGCGCACATGGCGTGCGACCTCCTGCCCCTCGGCCACCACCACCAGCTCGAACGGATAGATTCGCAGGCTCACCACCCGGTGCGCGTGCTCGGTAGGCACGCTGTAGCGGTTGCGCTGCACGTGGATGAGCCCCGTGGCCGAGACCCGCACCGGCTGCTCGATGTAGCCGTCGAAGGGCCGGGGCAACGGCATCAGGCGCGCTCGCTCGTCCTGCAGACACTCGGCCAGGGTGAGCTGCGACCATTGCGGATGGCGCATTTCCTCCCAGGCGGCCCGGCAGCGGCTGGCGAGCCAGCCGTTGAGCTCGGCCAGAGTCCCCCAGCGCCGCTCGGCCGCCTCGCGCCAGATCTGCCGGCGCCGGTCCTGGACGTTCTTCTCGACGATGCCCTTCTCCCAGCCCGCCGCCCGGTTGCAGAACTCGGGCTCGAAGAGGTAATGCGAACACATCGCCTGGAAGCGCGCGTTGACCGTGCGCTCCTTGCCTCGGCCCACGCGATCGACCGCAGTCTTCATGTTGTCGTAGATGCCGCGGCGCGGAACGCCGCCGAACGCGCCAAAGGCGCCAGCGTGCGCATCGAAGAGCATCTCGTGACCCTGGCTCGGATAGGCCACCAGCCAGAAGGCCCGGCTCGCGGCGAGCTTCGCGTGCGCTACCTCCAGGCGCCGGCGCAAACCGCCGACAAAGGCGTACTCGCAGCTCCAGTCGAACTGGAACGCCTCCCCCAACTCGAAGGCAAGCGGCACGTATGCCGCCCGCCGCGGCGAATCCGCCTCCTCGGCCTTCCAGCGGCGCACGAACGCGCTCACCCGACCATACCCGCCGTCATAGCCCAGCGCCCGGATCGCCGCAAACAGCGCCATCGCCGTACGCCGCTCGCGCTTGGCACGGTGGCTGTCCGTCTTGAGCCATGTGGCGAGCAGCTCCGCCCACCCGTCGAGCTTGCTCGCGCCCCTTCGCGCCGGGTACTTCGGTTCCACCACCTTCGGCCGGCGCAGCCACCCCCGTACCGTGTTCCTCGACAGGCCCGTGCGCCGCGCCACCTCGCGCAACGACATCCCGTCCCTGAAATGCATCCGCCTGATCTTGGCCAACATCCCCACGCTGATCACTCCCTGTTCTCCCGCTCATTTTTTGAGCGGGCAAGTCAATCATGGTGGGTCAGTTTTGCGTGAAAACTATCCGCCTAAGTGGGTCAGTTTTGGATGGACGTCAACACTTGTTCTTTTTTGCGAGTATGTCCGCGAAGCGAAATGGTGCGCAATACCCGCGCGAAAGTTTTCGGTGCGCTGGACAACGGGGTAACGAGGTGCGGCGGTATTAGGTAGGTTCCCGTCTTCGCGGGAACGGCCGCTCGCTGCTTCTTCTGAGTGAATAGGTTCCCGCGTGCGCGGGAACGACTGCCTGACGTTTCTTCGGAGGTCTCTAGCGAACGATCTGAATCGGGCGGGGGCGTTCGCCGGGGTTTGCTTCGTAGTACTGCTGCCTCTCCCTGAGCTTCTGCTCGCGCTCTCTTTTGATCACGGAGTAGTGGCGGCGCTGGGCGGCGTTGCGCTCGGCGGCTTCTTCGCGCTGGCGGTTGTAGAGGTCGTTGCGCAGCTGGCGGCTGGCTTCGGGGGATTCGACGTTCGGGGGCGGAAGGTTGTGGGTCTTCTGTCCGCCTTCGGTCGGGCGGTCGGTGTAGTAGACGCGGCCGTTCTTGTCGACGTGCTTGTAGAGCTTCTGCTGCTTTTGCGCGAGGCCGTCGGCGGGCCAGGCGATGACGAGGGCGAGGCAGGCGGCGGCGAGGATGCTCGGCGTGCGCATCAGCAAGGCCCGTTCGCGCACTGGAGCTGCCGGAGCTTGCGCTTCTCCTGCTCGAGGCGCGCCCTTGCGGCGTATTCCTCGCGGCGCTGCTGCGCTTCCTCGGCGCGCCGCTCGCGCTCCAGGCGCGAGCGCTCGGCGGCTTCCTGCCGGGCGAGCTCGCGGTCGCGGCGCTGGATGTCGATGGCGGCGCGCGAGCGGACTTGCTGCGACCAGTAGTACTCGCGCTGCGCGTCGGCCTTCCGCTTCGATTCGGCCGCGGCGCGCTCGCGCTCGGC
>CBDDSA010000235.1:0-5823 GCA_965233185.1 uncultured bacterium | reverse complement strand
CGGTGAACGCCGACGCCGCCTTCAAGGCGCGCAACCGCATCGGCGCGGTGAACTCCATCAACTGGGCGCGCGTCGCCGCGCAGGTGGTGTACTACTTCAAGGGCTACTTCGCCAGCGGCGCGCGCGAGGTGTCGTTCGCCGTGCCCTCGGGCAACTTCGGCAACGTCTACGCCGGCTACGTGGCGCGCCGCATGGGCCTGCCGATCCGGCGCCTCATCGTGGCGACCAACGAGAACACCGTGCTGGACGAGTTCTTCCGCACCGGCCGCTACCGCATCCGGCGCAAGGTGAAGGAAACCACCAGCCCGTCGATGGACATCTCCAAGGCCTCCAATTTCGAGCGCTACGTGTTCGACCTGGTCGGGCGCGACGGCGCGCGGGTGAAGGAGCTGTGGCGCCGGCTGGAGCAGGACGGCGAGTTCGACCTGTCGCACTCGGCTTTCTGGCGCCAGGTGCCGCAGACCGGCTTCGTCTCCGGGCGCAGCACGCATGCCGAGCGGCTCGCCACCATCCGGCTCGTCTACGACAAGTACCAGACCATGATCGATCCGCACACCGCCGACGGGGTCAAGGTCGGCCTGGAGCACCGCGAGCCGCTGGTGCCGCTCATCTGCCTGGAGACCGCGCTGCCGGTGAAGTTCGCCGACACCCTGCGCGCCGCGCTCGGCCGCGAGCCCGAGCGGCCGGCGGAGCTCGCCGGGCTGGAGAAGCTGGCGCAGCGCTTCAAGGTCCTGCCGAACGACGTGGGCGCGCTCAAGCGCTACATCGAAAGCGCCGCATGACGCTCGAGAAGAACGTGCTGGGCGGCGAGCTGCGGGCCTGCAGCTACGCGCCGCTCACCGGCTACTTTCGCGACGGCTGCTGCTCGACGCACGACCAGGAAGGCGTCGCGCACCTCGTGTGCGTGCAGGTCACCGACGAGTTCCTGCAGTTCAGCGTGGCGAAGGGCAACGACCTCGTCACGCCGCGCCCGGAGCTGCGCTTTCGCGGCCTGAAGCCCGGCGACCGCTGGTGCCTGCACGTGCTGCGCTGGGTGGAGGCGTGGGAGGCCGGCCGCGCGCCCAAAGTGGTGCTGGAGGCCACGCACGAGAACGTGCTGCGCTACGCGCCGCTCTCCGCGCTCAAGCGCCACGCGCTGGACCTGAACTAGCTTCCGCCAGCCGCACGCGGTCGAGGATGGTGATCTCGCGCTGCGCGACGCGGATCACGCCGCGCCGCGCGAGCCGCTGCAGCAGCCGCGACAGGGTTTCCTTCGTCATGCCCAGGCGCGCCGCGACCACGGTCTTGCTGACCGGCAGCCGCGCGGTCCATACCTGCGCCGCCGCGGTCGGCTCGGCGAGCGATTCCAGGTAGCCCGCGAGCCGCTGCTGCGCCGGCAGCAGGGTGCCCTCGAACTGGGTAAGCAGCAGCTGCGACTTGGTGGCAAGGTCGTTGGCCACATTGCGCGCAAGGCGCGCGTCGCAGCGCATCTGCGCGAGCAGCGCGCCCGCGCCGACGGCGACCAGCACGGACTCCTCGAGCGCGATGAGGTCGACCCTGGAGGGGCAATCCAGCACGCTCGCCGCCAGGCCCACCGTGGCGCCGGCGCCCAGCAGGCCGAGGATCACCTCGTCGCCGCTGCCGTGCTGCAGGCGCGTTTTCAGCGAGCCGCTGAGCACGGCGTAAACGCCGCCCGCCTTCTCGCCGCGGCGCACGATCGCCTGGCCGCGCTTCACGCGCACGATCCGCGCCTCCAAAGCGAGCTCGCGCACGGCCTGAGCGCCGATGCCGGCGTACAGCTCCAGCCGGGCGAGCGTGCCCTCGATCCGGCGGGCTTCGTGGATGCCGTTGCGCGGTTTCACGCTTGCATCGTCGCATCCGGCCGCGGGGCGGCGTTGACCGGCATCAAATCGCGGGGCTACAGGCCGATCCTTTGATCCAGATCAACACGCCCTGACGAATTAGCGGGCGTAATGGGGTACGCGCTCGCATCATCAGCAGCGTACGCAGAGTAAATAAGGGGAGGGGACGGGCATGAAAGCCAAGATCAGCCTGCTCGCGTTGTGCGCCGCCGCCATCGCGCCGCTGGCGCACGCCCAGGTCGACACCTCGGCGGCCGAGGCGCTGATGAAGAAAAGCGGCTGCCTGAAGTGCCATTCGGTGTCGGCAAAGAAGGAGGGCCCGCCGTTCAAGGAAACCGCGGCCAAGTACAAGGGCAAGGCCGACGCCGAGAAGGCGCTGGTCACCCACCTCACCACCAATCCCAAGATCAAGGTCGACGGCAAGGAAGAGCTGCACGACTCGCTCAAGACCAAGAGCGATGCCGAGGTCCTGAACGTCGTGCGCTACATCCTGAGCCGCTGACGGGCCGGCCGCGATGCGCCGCTGGTGGACCAACCTCAGGCAGCGCTGTAAGACCTGCTCGCGCGTCACGCTCGGCGCGGGCGTCCTGCTGATAACGCTGCTCGTCGGCGGCACGCTGATGGCAGCCGGCGCCGCGGGCCTCGCCTGGACCAACACCGAGGGCTTCTGCATCGGCTGCCACGAGATGCGCGACAACGTGTACGCCGAGTTCAAGGGCACCATCCACGACAGCAACCGCTCGGGCGTGCGCGCTATCTGCTCCGACTGCCACGTGCCGCGCGAGCCGATCCCGATGCTCAAGCGCAAGGTGGCCGCCACCTTCGAGCTGTGGGGCCACCTCACCGGCAAGATCGACACCAAGGAGAAGTTCGAGAAGCACCGCTACGAGCTGGCGAAGAACGTCTGGACCACGATGATCCGCAACGACTCGCACGAGTGCCGCAACTGCCACAAGGCCGAGTCGATGAGCTCCGAGCTGCAGTCGGAGAAGGCGCGCGCGCGCCATGCCAAGGCCAAGGCCGAGGGCCTCACCTGCATCCAGTGCCACTTCGGCATCGCGCACAAGGAGCCCGACGGGCCGGGGCCGCAGGAGCTGAAGCTTGATCTGGTGAAGCAGTAGACGAGGGGAGGGTTGATGGCGCGGTTCTACGGAGCTATCGCGGCGATGCTGCTGTTGGCGGGCGCCGCCGGCCAGGCCGATGCGCAGCAGGCGCGCCAGGACAAGGTGCTCAAGGGCGACGCCACGTGCACGCGCTGCCACGACGAGACCGAGGAATACCCGGTGCTCGCGATCGGCAAGACCAAGCACGGCACCATCGCCGACGGTCGCACGCCCTCGTGCACGAGCTGCCACGGCGAGAGCAACCTGCACGTCAACCGGCCGCCCGACGCCAAGGAGCGCCCCAAGCCCGACCGCATGTTCGGGAAGAATTCATCCACGCCCATGGGCGAGCGCAGCGCCGCCTGCCTCACCTGCCACCAGGGCGGCAAGCGCATCCACTGGCAGATGAGCGCGCATGCCGGGCGCGATGTCGCCTGCAGCTCCTGCCACCAGGTGCACACCCAGCACGACAAGGCGCGCGACAAGGAGGCGCAGACCGAGGTCTGCTTTGCCTGCCACAAGGACGTGCGCGCGCAGATCCACCGTCCCTCGCGCCACCCGATCAGGGAAGGCAAGGTCGGCTGCTCCGACTGCCACAACCCGCATGGCACCGCCGGCGACAAGATGCTGGTGCGCGACACGGTGAACGACACCTGCTACTCCTGCCACATGGAGAAGCGCGGTCCGTTCGTGCGCACGCACGCGCCGGTGCAGGAGAACTGCGCCATCTGCCACAACCCGCACGGCACGACCAACGACAACCTGCTCAAGGTGCGCGCGCCGTTCCTGTGCCAGCAGTGCCACGAGCCCACCAGCCACCGCGGCAACCTCGCGGGCTTCGAGCCCGGCACCGGCAATTCGAACCGCACGCGCGGCATCACCCAGGCGCGCAGCTGCCTCAACTGCCACACCAATATCCACGGCACCAACAACATCTTCAACGACTCGGGCGAGCGGTCGTTCCGCCGCTGATCGGAGAGCGCCATGAGAACCCAGCCCATCCGCCTCACCGCCCTCGCGGCCGCGCTGGCCGGGGCATGCGGGCCCGCCGGGGCGCAGGAAGACGAAGACCTGCGCCGGCTCACCCAGCCGCAAAGCACGGTGGAAGCCGGCGTCGGCGCGGTGTCCGACGACAACTTGCGCTTCGGTCAGTACTCCGGCCTGCACGAGGAAGGCGCCTACGGCCTGCTCGGCGCCGACATCAACCGGCGCGACGATGCGACCGGCACCTGGCTCCGGTTCCGCGGCAGGAACCTTGGGCTGGACAGCCGCGAGCTGCGCTTCGAGCACGAGCGCCAGGGCAACTGGGGCTACTTCATCGACTTCAGCCAGACGCCGCGCTTCAGCCCCTATATCGTCAACACCACGCTGGGCGGGATCGATACCACGCGCCAGCAGGAAGGCGCGCTGCCGGCCCGCGACGTGCGGCTGGAGACGCGCCGCGACGCCTTCACGCTGGGGGTGAAGAAGAGCCTCGGGGCGGGCTTCGACGCGGCGGTCAGCTTGCGCCGCGAGCAGAAGGACGGCACGCGGCTGTGGGGCCAGGCCTCCGGCCGGTTCCTGGTCGAGCCGATCGACTGGGAGACCGACCAGATCGAGGGCACCGTGGGCTACACCGGCGAGCGGCTGCAACTCGCCCTGGGCTATTACGGCACGGCGTTTCGCAATCCCAACGCATTCGTCGACAAGCTGAGCGCCGGCGGCGCGCCGATCGGCACCACGCCGATCGCGCTGCCGCCGGACAACCAGTCCCACCAGCTGTCGCTCACGGGCGGCTACAGCCTCACGCCGACCACGCGCGCCATGTTCAAGGCTGCGCGCGGCCGCATTACGCAGGACGAGCGCTTCACGGCGGGCCTCGCCGGTGCGCTTGCCGGCATCCCGGCGAGCCTCGACGGGCGCATCGATACCACTTTGCTGCAGGCGGGCATCTCCTCGCGTCCGCTGCCGCGGCTGGGCTTGCGCGCCGACCTGCGCTACGAGGACCGCGACGACAACACGCCCGTCCACGTCTATACCACCCCTGGCGCGACCACCACCCACAACGGCCAGAACGAGCCGCGCTCGTTTCGCAACGTGATCGGCAAGGCGGAGGCGAGCTATGCGCTGCCGGCGGACTTCCGCGTGACCGGCGGCCTGGAACGCGAGGAGCGCAAGCGCAATACCTCGCCGGTACGCTCGGTCAGCCACCGCGACGAGACGCAGGAAACCGCCTACAAGCTGGACTTGCGCCGCTCGCTCTCGGAGACGATCAACGGCGCGCTGACGCTGGTGCGCAGCGAGCGCACCGGGTCCGACTGGCTGGTAAACACGCGCAATGACGGCACCCTGGGCAGTAATCTGATTCACCCGCTGCATCTCGCCGATCGCGAGCGCGACAAGCTGCGAGTGGCGCTGGACTGGACGCCGACCGAGCCGCTCTCGCTGCAGCTCGTGGCGGAGACCGCGCAGGACGACTACAGCGGACGCAGCCTCGGGCCGCGCGAGGGGTCCGCGCAGTTCCTCTCCCTCGATGCCGCCTATACGCTCACGCAGCACTGGCAGGCGCTTGCCTGGGCCTCCCGCAGCGACACGCGCGCGGAGCAGGCCACCTGCCTGGGCGCGCTCGCGACCGGCGCTGTCGGTGCCACCTGCCCCACCACCGCCGGCAACGGCGTGTGGGAAGCGCGCCTGCGCAACCTCGGTGACGCTTTCGGCGTCGGCCTGAAGGGCAAGCCGACCGGCGTGCTGCAGCTGGACGGCGAGCTGTCATGGACGCGGGACCGCGGCGAGTTCAACCAGATCGCCATCACCCCCGGGGTCATCGCGCCGGCGATTCCCGACGCGCTCTACACCATCACCACGTTCAAGCTGAACGCCCGCTACGCGCTCGCGAAGAA
>CBDDSA010000234.1:0-3340 GCA_965233185.1 uncultured bacterium | reverse complement strand
CGAGATCGACCCGGACAACATGAAGGCGCTCGCCCTCGCCGGCACCATCGAGTTCAACCGCCGGCAGTTCGCCGCCGCCGCCGGCTACTGGAAGCGCATGCTGCCGCACGTCGAGGCCGGCTCCGAGGACGCGCGCATCATCCAGAGCAACATCAACGAGGCGCTGCAGGCGGCCGGCGGCCCCGTCCCCGCGGAGAAGGCCCTGCAGGGCACCGTCAGCCTGTCGGCGAAGGTGAAGGACAAGGCCGCCCCCGACGACACCGTGTTCATCTACGCGCGCGCCGCCGAGGGGCCGCAGATGCCCCTCGCCGTGCAGCGCTTCAAGGTGCGCGACCTGCCGGCGAAGTTCTCGCTCAACGACGCGATGGCGATGGCGCCGGGCATGTCGATCTCCGCCCACCCGCGCGTGATCGTCACCGCGCGCATCTCCAAGTCCGGCCAGGCGGCGCCGCAGCCCGGCGACCTGCAGGGCGCGAGCAAGCCGGTGGCGAACGATGCAACCGCAGTAACGGTGGTCATCGATACCGTGGTTCGCTGACGGCGGCACTTGCATATATACGCCTTAAGCGTATATCATGACGCTGTACACCTTCATCGAGCTCGAGCCATTTGCGCGCGTCCGCGACGAGCTTCTGGACGATGAAGCTTATGGCCGCTTGCAGGCTTTTCTGATGCTGACGCCCGATGCGGGTGCCGTGGTACCGGGATCGGGCGGCTGCAGAAAGTTGCGGTGGGCCCTTCCGGGACGTGGACGGCGCGGCGGTGCGAGGGTCATCTACTTCCTGCGGGTGAGCGCGCGGGAGATCGTGCTCGTGACCGCGTATGCGAAGAACGTCAAGGACAATGTCGATGCGCGATTGCTGAGGAGATTGAGACGGGCTTATGAAGAAGGCAAAAGTAACCCGTAAGCGCGCGCGGTCCCGCGACCTGAATGCGGAGCTGCGCGCGGCATTGTCGGACCTGAAAGCCGGGCGCTGGGCGCGCAAGACGGAGTTCACGCGCCGTGCGGATGGGAGCGTGCGCAGGCGCATCCTTCTGCCCAACGGAACCGTCGAGAAGGACCAGGTGATCCCGGCAGGGGATTGGGCGCAGACCGCACGCGCGGGAACTGGGCTTTCGCAAGCTCAGTTCGCGAAGCGGATCGGCGTCTCCGTACGCACCCTTCAGGAATGGGAGCAGGGCAGGAAGCGTCCGTCGGGACCAGCAGCGGCGCTGCTGCGTATCGTGGCGAGCCGCCCCGACGTGGTCGGCGCGTTGGATCGCTAGGCTCCAATTCGCTGGCTTGTCATTCGAACGGGACGGCCTGGGGAGCCATTTCGGGCTTCCCGGCCCCGGTCTCCATGGCCGCTTCGTCCGAGCCACCGGCGTCAGCGTGGTCATCGATACGCACCTGAAATAAAAAGTGCGCCGGAACTATTATTTGCTTTGGTTGCGTGTCGAGGCGACAGAAACGTACCTGATATGGTCGTCTGCTGAGGAGGAGGGTGACGAATCGATTTTCCTGAACGACACAGGAGAGGACAGACTGCTGCTGGACGATACGGGTTACCTGAAGACCTTTCCGAGCATCGAAATCGCGAACGAATTTTCCGTCCCAGCAGGCCTCCGGCTCGCAAAGGAACGGCCTGCTCTCCATGATCTAGACCACGTTGAATTAGTCATGGAGCATGGTGCCAAGAGCGTCGCTGACTATAACGATTGCCTGAGTGCATGGAATCTCTATTTGGATCTTGCCAAATCCGTCTCTCCGCCCGACACGGCGTTTCTTGCGACCGCTGCGAAACACTTCGAGGTCTATGACAAGCTGTTTCGTTCTGCCGGAGTCCTCCCGGACGAAGAGACGTCGGTCAGTTGGGATCGGAGAGACATGGTCGGACTTCACGCTGTTCTGTCATCGGGGCGCGCGGCGTTGTTGAAGCACTTACCGTCCCCATTCCGATGAAGTGATCAGTGGGCTCGGCCCCACCTGTACGGCCGACCGTCAGGGTCCCGGCTCGACGCGCAGGGCGCCCCCGCGGATGCCGCCGCGCAGCCAGCCGACGAAGGGCGAGCCCCAGGTCTCGATGCGCCGCAGGCCAGGGAGCGGCTCGTCGTCGCGGTAGATGTGCGTGTCGCCGTGGACGAGCACCACCTTGCCGGGCAGCCGCGCGCCCAGGCTGCGCAGGCGGTCCTTCAGCTCGCCGTAACCGTCGCGCAGGCGAGGGTAGAAGAAGGGATTCGCGTGCAGCACGATCACCAGGCCCTCGCGCTGCTCGGCGAGCGTGGCCGCCTCGTCGAGAAACCTGAAAACGGCTTGCATGCGCGGGGCGTGCTCGCGGTGGCGCAGGTTGTTGTTGCTGCCCGGGACGTTAAGGGTGACGAAGACGCGGCCGCCGGCCTCCCAGCGGCGGTGCTCGCAGAGTTCGGCGGGGGAATCGCAGAACAGCTCGCGCCACTTGCGCAGCCTCGCCATGGGATCCATGCCATGGCGCGCGCAGTCGCTCCACTCGTTGTCGCCCGGGATGACGACCAGGCGATGGCGGATGCGCGCGAGCTGGGCTTTCCGCTGCGCCAGCCAGTCGTCGCTGCAGGCCTGGGCGAGGGTGCTTTGGCCGAGATCGCCGACGTGCACGACGAACTCGAGCGCCTGCGCGTTCATCTCGTCGATGACGCGGTCGAGCTTCTCGACTTCCGCGGCCGAGTAGGGGACATCGCCGAGGACGCCGAAGGCGAGCGTGCCGGCAGGAAGCGGTGGAGCCGACGCGCAGCCGGCGAGCAGGAAAATGGGGACGTTCCATTTTCCCGAGGTCAAAGACCGTAGGCCTTCCTTATGAGAGACAGGGGATGGAGCTTCTTGGCCTGCTTCGCGTCTTCCCCCTGTCTGTTGGCTTCTTCGTTCATCCCCTGCATGATGTGGCGCGCGGCGATGGGGCAGTCGGAAGCGACGTAGTCGGGCGCGGCCTCGGCCATCATGCGGAACACCGGTCGGCCGATTTTCATGGAGTTGTCGAAATACTCGGTCTTCACGCCCCAGGTGCCGTCGTGGCCGGCGCAGCGCTCGACCACCTTGACCTCGGTGCCCGGCACGCTCTCGAGCATCTCGCGCGTCTTCTGGCCTATGTTCTGCACGCGCGAATGGCAGGGGATGTGATACGAGACCTTGCCCAGCTTTTCCTTGAAGTCCGTTTTCAGCAAACCATCTTTCTTCCGCAGGACGAGGTACTCGAACGGGTCGAACATCGCGTCGCGCACCGCGATCGCGTCCGGGTCCTCCGGGTACATGAGCGGCAGCTCCTGCTTGAACATCAGCGCGCAGGAAGGCACCGGGGCGAGGATGGCATAGCCTTCGCGGGCGTATCTT
>CBDDSA010000233.1:0-3473 GCA_965233185.1 uncultured bacterium | reverse complement strand
ACCATGAGCTTCCAGTTCGGCACCAACTGGCCGGGGTACATGAACGCGGTCGGCAACATCGCCGGCCCGCTGCTCGCCTACGAGATCCTCACCGCGTTCTTCCTCGAGGCGACCTTCCTGGGCGTGATGCTGTTCGGCATGAACAAGGTGCCCGGCTGGGTGCACGTGCTCTCGGCGGTGGTGGTGGCGGTCGGCACGACCATCTCGGCGTTCTGGATCCTGGCGCTCAATTCCTGGATGCAGACCCCGACCGGCCATGTCGAGGTGAACGGCGAGATCATCGCCGGCGACTGGCTGCAGGTGATCTTCAATCCGTCCTTTCCCTATCGCCTGACGCACATGCTGCTCGCCTCGGGCATCACCGCCGCGTTCCTGGTGGCGGGCCTGTCGGCGTGGCGCATGCTGAAGGCGCCGCAGGACGCGGCGGCGCGCAAGACGCTGCGCCTGGGCGCGCACCTCGCCGCGGTGCTGGTGCCGCTGCAGATCGTGGTCGGCGACCTGCACGGCCTGAACACGCTCGAGCACCAGCCGGCCAAGGTCGCGGCAATGGAGGCGCTGTGGCAGACCGAGCGCGGCGCGCCGCTCACGCTGATCGGCATTCCCGACCCGGAGCACCAGCGCAACGACTATGCGATCACCATCCCCAAGGCGCTGTCGCTCATCCTCACCCACTCGCTCGACGGCGAGGTGAAAGGGCTGGCCGAGTTCGGCGACGACGTGCCGCCGGTGGCGCCGGTGTTCTGGGCCTTCCGCATCATGGTGGGCGTGGGAGTCCTGATGCTGCTTTTGTCCTGGACCGGAAGCTGGATCTTGAGAAAGAGCTGCCCGCGCTGGCTGCTCTGGGCGTTCGCCGGCTTCACCTTCGCCGGCTGGGTGGCGACGCTCGCCGGCTGGCTGGTGACCGAGATCGGGCGCCAGCCGTGGCTCGTGACCGGCGTGCTCTACACGCGCGACGCGGTCGGCGAGGCAAGCGCCGGCCAGGTGGGCATGAGCCTCGCCGCGTACGTCTTCACCTATGCGGCGCTGCTCGTGTCGTACGTGGTGGTGCTCACGCACCTCGCCGGCAAGGGATCGCAATGAGCGCGGCCGAGCTCCTGCCGCTCGCCTTCACCGTGCTCATGGGCCTGGCGATCCTCGCCTACGTGGTGCTCGACGGCTACGACCTGGGCGTGGGGATGCTCATGCCGGCGGCCGAGCGCGCCGAGCAGAACCGCATGGTGGCCTCCATCGGGCCGTTCTGGGACGCGAACGAGACCTGGCTGGTGCTGGGCATCGGCCTGCTGCTGGTGGGCTTCCCGATCGCGCACGGCGAGATCCTGGGCGCGCTCTACCTGCCGGTGGCGGCGATGCTGGTGGGCCTGATCGTGCGCGGCGTGGCGTTCGAGTTCCGCATCAAGGCCGAGGGCTGGCACCGCGAGCTGTGGAACTGGCTGTTCTGGGCCGGCTCGACGCTCGCCTCGTTCGCGCAGGGATTCATGCTCGGGCGCTACATCACCGGCTTCGACTCGGGCGCGGGCTACTGGCTGTTCGCCGTGCTGGTGGGCGCGAGCCTGTGCGGCGGCTACGTGCTGCTCGGCGCCACCTGGCTCATCCTGCGCACCGACGGCGAGCTGCAGAGGAAAAGCATCGCCTGGGCGCGCTGGGGCCTGCTGTGGGTGGCCCTGGGCGTGGCGCTGGTCAGCCTGGGCACGCCGCTGGTGAGCGAGACGGTGCGCGAGAAGTGGTTTTCCTTCCCGCGCATCGTGTTCCTGTCGGCGCTGCCGCTCGCCGCCATCGCGGCGTGGGTCTGGGTGTGGACGTCGCTGCGCAAGTCCGAGGTGCAGCCCTTCGCCGGCGCGGTGGCGATCTTCGTCGTGTCCTTCGCGGGGCTCGCCTACAGCCTGTTCCCCTACGTGGTGATCGACCGGCTCACCATCTGGGAGGCCGCCGCACACCCGAGCGCGCTGATGTTCATCCTGGTCGGCACGCTCATCGTGCTGCCCTTCATCCTGGGCTACACGTTCTGGAGCTACCGCATCTTTCGCGGCAAGGCGACCGGGGAAGACCCCTACGGCTGAACGTTAAAAGGGTCTGACCCCCTTATTGATTTAGGTCAGGTCCGGGGTATGGGAATGAAGAAGGATTCGCGCACCACGTCCTTGCCCTCGATCAGCTCCTCGGCGCCGCGGCGCTCTTCGTCGAACACCACCGCCGCGAGCTTCTGCAGGGTGTCGCGCGCCTCTTCGATGGTGCGGCCGTGGGAGTTGACGCCGGGTAATTCCTCGATGAACCCGATGTAGCCGCTGTTGGACTTTAGGTAAACGGCGGTGAACGCAAGCCTTCCTGTTTCCATCTTGGACCTCCTGGTGACACGAGGAAGCAGGTTACGCGAGGAAGCTTTCAAAAGTATGACTACGCACTGCGGAAATCAAACTTCAAAACGTATGTGGTCATTGCGACGACAATATTTTTGCAACGCGCAAGATTGCTGCGCTGCTTCGCGTTTTTTATTTTTCGAGCAGCGCCCGCTTGTCCTTGACCTTTGCCCATTCGTCCGCATCGGCGGGCGCCGGCTTGCGCTCGATGAGCGGCGGCCATGACTTCGACAGCTCGGCGTTCCTGCCGATGAAGTCCTTGAGCGCGTCGGGCACGTCGTCCTCGGCGAAGATCGCCTCGACCGGGCATTCGGGCACGCACAGCGTGCAGTCGATGCACTCCTCGGGGTCGATCACCAGCATGTTCGGCCCCTCCCGGAAGCAATCCACCGGGCACACGTCGACGCAGTCGGTGTACTTGCACTTGATGCAGGATTCGGTAACTACGTAAGTCATAAGGGTATTCGAATCAAGAGGTTAGTATATCCCTTGGGAACCTCGCGCACCGACCCCATAATAAAGGCCTTCCCGAAACACTTTCCGAGGAGCCATGAGCGGTAATTCGAGCAGTACTTCGATTCAGCGCGTGACAGACGACACATTCGAGCCCGAGGTGCTGAAGGCCGACACCCCGGTCCTGGTCGATTACTGGGCCGAGTGGTGCGGGCCGTGCAAGTCCATCGCCCCGATCCTCGACGAAGTCGCCCGCGAGTACGAAGGGCGCCTGAAGATCGCCAAGATCAACGTCGACGAGAACCAGCAGGTCCCGGCAAAATTCGGCATCCGCGGCATCCCGACGCTCATGCTGTTCAAGAACGGCAACGTCGAGGCGACCCGCGTGGGCGCGCTGTCCAAATCGCAGCTTACGGCTTTCCTTGACAGCAACATCTGAAGCTTTTAGTCTCTGACCGCCTCCCCCGATCGGGGGAGGCAGTACCCCAAGAACTTTCTGGCGCCTGAAACACAGGCGCACTTCCCGAGAATGAGCAGGTCACAAGCGGCACAGCCCGAAGTCCGTTCATCCCAAGGCCCCGACTCGGCCCAACCGCCGGGCCAGCCGCCCGCGGGTGCGCCAGCCATCCCGATGCACCTGTCGGAGCTGAAGGCCCACCACGTCAC
>CBDDSA010000232.1:0-2827 GCA_965233185.1 uncultured bacterium | reverse complement strand
CGGTCGTGGTCGAGGACAAGTGGGGCGAGCCGGTCGACCCGAACAGGCTCGAGGACGCGCTGAAGAAGAACAAGGACGCGAAGGTCGTCGGCTTCGTGCACGCCGAGACCTCCACCGGCGCCCAGTCCGACGCGAAGACGCTCACGCAGATCGCGCACAAGCACGGCGCGCTCGTGATCGTCGACGCGGTCACCTCGCTCGGCGGCTCGCCGGTCAAGGTCGACGAGTGGAATGTGGACGCCATCTATTCGGCAAGCCAGAAGTGCCTGTCGTGCACGCCGGGCCTTTCGCCGGTGTCGTTTTCCGAGCGCGTGGTCGAGCACGTGAAGAAGCGCAAAGACAAGATCCACAGCTGGTTCATGGACATGAACCTGCTGCTCGGCTACTGGAACGCCGGCACGCGCACCTACCACCACACCGCGCCGACCAATTCGCTGTTCGGGCTGCACGAGGCGCTGCTCCTCATCCGGGAGGAGGGCCTGGAGAACTGCTGGGCGCGCCACACCCGGCACCACGTCGCGCTCAAGGCCGGCCTGGAGGCGATGGGCCTCGAATTCCTCGTCAAGGAGCAGTACCAGCTGCCGCAGATGAACGCGGTGCGCTGCCCGGAAGGGGTGAACGAGGAAGAGGTGCGCAAGCGCCTGCTCTCCGAGTTCGGCCTGGAGATCGGCGCGGGGCTCGGGCCGCTCAAGGGAAAGATCTGGCGCTTCGGCCTGATGGGCTACAGCTGCCGCCCGGACAACGTGATGCTGTGCCTCTCGGCGCTCGGCTCGGTGCTCTCCGACATGGGCCTGCCGATCCACGTCGGCGACGCGGAGTCGGCGGCGCACGGCGCCTACGCGCAGATGCACGCCAAGGATGCGCAGCGAAAGAAGCGCGCGGCCTAGGCTTTTCTGAAATAATCCCCCGCCACTCGACGGGGGGTTTCATGCTGAGAAGGATCGCTTCCGCCGCGCTCACCGGCGCGGTGCTCGTTGTCAGTTCCGTGCACGCGCAGCAGACCGGCGAGCTCTGGGAGATGACATCCCGGATGTCCATGCCGGGCATGCCTGCCGGGATGATTCCGGCGCAGACCCAGCAGGTCTGCCAGGGGCAGAACTTCGACCGCACGCCGGGCGAGCAGGACCGCTCGAAGTGCACCATCACCAACATGAAGCAGACGCCCACGCGCATCACCTACGACGTCAGGTGCGAGGGCAATCCGCCCACGACCGGCAGCGCGGACTACCAGTTCGAGGCCAACCGCACGCGCATGAAGGGCACGATGCGCATGCAGACGCGCGACGGCGAGATGGTGATGCAGATGACCGGGCGCAAGCTCGGCAGCTGCGACCCGGCCGAGACCCGCAGGGCGCAGATGAAGCCGTACGAGGACGCGAAGAAGCAGGCCGCCGCCGCGCAGAAGCAGTCGGACGACGAGCAGATCAGGGGCTGCCGCCAGGACCTCGACAAGATGCAGCCCGGCTTCGGGCTGGTCGGCCTGTGCGCCGCGGGCGAGCAGGCGTACTGCGCGCCGAACCTCGTCTCGCCGGCGGTGAGATCGGCCTGCACCGCGGACATGAAGACGTTCTGCAGCCGCTACCAGACGCGCGACGGCTTGCTCAAGATCGGCACGCGCAAGGACACGCTGGACCGCGCCGGGAAGCTGTGCAAGCAGCCGGTGGCTAACATCCGCGCGCGTCTCTGCCCGGCGGCAGTCAAGGACGACGCGTTGCGCTTTGTCGCGCAGCAATGCCCGGCGGAGGCGAAGGTGATCGCCCAGAGGGAGTGCGGCGGGCGGAAGTTCTCCGTCGCCGAGGGCAGCAAGTACTTCGAGTTCTGCGGGTCCTACCGCGGCGCGGTCGCCGATGCCGGCGACGACGGCACGCCCTCGTCCACGCTATCCAAGCCCGCCGCGCCGGCGCCGGCCGACGCCGCCTCGCAGGCGATCCAGGACGGTCTCGGCAAGCTGAAGGGCTTGTTTGGAAGATGAGCGGTCGCTAAGGCAGTGCTTCGCACGCTAGCGCTGCTCGGCGCCCTGCTCGGGGCGGCGGCTGCGCAGGCGCTCGAGAACCCGTTCCCGAAGGCCGGCGGCGCCTACCTGGTGGTGCGCGACGGGCAGGCGCTCTGGGGCTCGGGCATTCACCGGCCGCTGCAGCCGGCGAGCCTCGCGAAGATGATGCTTGCGCTCCTCGCCGTGGAAAGCGGCAGGGCGCCTGATCGGGTGGTCGTCGTCGGCGCCGGCGCTGCCCGCGCCACCGGCAAGCGGCTCGGCCTGCGCGCGGGCGACCGGCTGCGCGCCGCGGACCTCCTCGCGGCCTCGATGATCGCTTCGACGAATGACGCGTGCCGGGCACTCGCCGAGGACCTTGGCGGCACGCGGGAGCGCTTCGCGGCGGCGATGAACGCACGCGCTCTTGCGCTTGGCATGGTGGGCACGCACTTCGCCGATCCCTGCGGGCACGACCGCCCTGGCCAGCGCACGACTGCCGCCGACATGGCGAAGCTCGCGCAGGCGGTGGCCGCACGCCCTGAGCTCCTTCGCCTCGCCGGCATGCGGAAGGCCACCGTGCGGACTGTCGACGCGAAGCGCACGTTCAAGCTCGCCAACACCAACGCGCTCCTCGGCTATACCGGCGTCTTCGGCCTGAAGACGGGGTATACGCCGGAGGCGGGTCGCTGCATTGCGGCGCTTGCGGAGCGCGACGGCGTGCGCGTGCTGCTCGTCATCCTGAATGGCACGGACCGATGGTGGGACGCCGCCGGCATGATCGAGCGCGCCTTCTCCGAGCGATGAGGGCTGCCCTTCTCGGCCTTGTGGTGCTCGCGGCGTACGCGGCGTCACTGC
>CBDDSA010000231.1:0-6402 GCA_965233185.1 uncultured bacterium | reverse complement strand
GCGAGGCGTGCCAGTGCGACTGCACGATCTTGTACGGGTGCGCGCCGCAGGCGAGCGCGGCGAACTGGCAGTCGGCGAGGATCGGCAGCTCGTAGCCCTTGCCGGCGGCCTTGCCGATCCACTGGTTCTTGTCGAGCGTGGTGATGCAGCCGGTGTCGTGGCCGATCATGACGTCGGCCTGCGCTTCCTCCACCGCCACCTTGATCTTGCGGTCGATGGCGAAGGAGCGCGTGAACTCGCGCTCGGAGATGATGTGGCGGAAGCCGAAGCCGCAGCAGTCGTACCAGGTGGAGTAGTCGATGACCTGGGCACCGAGCGCCTGCATGAGGCCGGTGGAGTTCGCCAGGCGGTTGCCGCCCAGGATGCTGTCGTCGTAGATCGCGTCCTGCGGCACCATCTTGTAGACGTGGCAGGCCGGGTGGATGGTCGCGCGGATCTGGCTGCAGTCGATCTCCTGCATGTTGGCGATGCGGCCGCGCATGACGTGCAGCCACTCCGAGTAGTGCACCACCTCCTCGGGGATCAGCAGCTTGCCGTCGACCAGGCGGCCGAGCTTTTGCAGGATGGCGCGCACCCGCTCGCGCAGCTTGGCCGAGTGCAGCAGGTAGTTGCGCACTTCCTTGTAATTGCCGAAGGAGGTGCCGCAGTGGACCAGCGGGTAGTAGTAGGACTCGGGCAGGCCCTGCGCCTTGGCCGAGACGTAGGCCTGGTGGAAGTTGCGCAGGAACACCGCGGCCAGGCTCTCGAGGTTGCCTATCCCCGAGCCGTGGTAGTTCCACGCGGTGCACGAGGTCTGGTCGGTCTCGTCCAGATACTCGATGTCCATCCTGTTCATGAGCCACAGGAGCGAGGCCGGGTAGCCCGGGATATTGCCGCACTGGCCGCAGGACTTGTGGTGCCACAGGCGCTGGGTCGGGATTTTCTTATCCCAGCCGTACAGCGTCTTCACCATGACGGGCTGGTGCTCGTCGGCGACCCGGTGCACCACGATCTCGCCTTCCTTCTCGAGCTGCCACATCACATCGCGCACGTCCTCGACGCGGTCCTTCTGCGTCAGCATCGAGCGCCGGTCGATCTTCTGCTCCACCCAGGAGGTGGCGATTTGCGCCTCGGCCGGGGACAGGTTGGCATCGCGCCACTCGGCGCCGTGTCCGGTGAACCGCTCAGTCATCGTCTTTCTCCTCATGCTCGGCGAGGAAGTCTTTCCAGTCCTCGCGCTTCTCGTCCATGATGTCGGTGATCACGTCGAACAGGTTCTCGTCGATGCCCTCGAGCTGCTTCAGCACCCCGGTCATCTCCCAGATGGTGTAGAGCTCGATCGAGGTCTTCAGATTCACCTCCCACGCCGTGGCAGTGGTGTTGAGCGTCGGCATGGGGATGGCCTTGCGCAGCAGCTTGAGCGGCGCCTCCACCTTGGAGACGTTCGGGCCCCAGTCGGCGAAGTGGTCCTTGTTGATCATGTCCGGCGACAGCTGGTTGCCGGTGGAGATGAGCTTCAGCATGACGCGCGAGAAGGGCCGCAGCACGTTCTTCGCCGACTCCATCTGGTGCTTGATCGCCGTCTCGCGCATCAGCATCACCAGGCCGCCGGGCGAGTTGCCGAACGGGCAGCGCGCGGCGCAGGTGTAGCACTGGGCGCAGGCCCAGATCTTCTCCTGCATGGCGTCGTAGATGCCCTCGAGGTTCTCGGTCCACAGGAGCTGCACGATCTCGCGCGGGCTGAAATCGTAGTAGTGCGCCGCCGGGCAGGTAGCGGTGCAGATGCCGCAGTTGAGGCAGCCGTTCAGCTCGTGGTCGAAGCGCAGGTCCGACTGCAGGTCGGCGAAGATCTCCTCGAGCTTGGCGCGCGGCAGCGGCGCCGCCTCGCCGACCGGGTCGCCGATGTGCTGCTGGACGCGGCTGGACGCGGGCAGCCCGGTGTCGACTTTCGACATCAGTAGGTCATCACCTTGGCGTCGTTCTCCATCACCTCTTCGATGAGGTGCGCGCCGCCGACCACGCCGGAGCACTCGGGAATCAGGTCGCCCTGCGTCATGTCGAACAGATCGAGGTTGGGCGAGCAGCAGTAGAACTTCACGCCCGCCTCGTGCGCTTCCTTGATGAAGTCGTAGACCGACTTGGGCGAGCCTTGCTTGACGAACAGCTTCTCGGCGACGCCCTTCTTCATCAGGCGGCCGGCGGTGGCGGTGCAGATCACGTCCACCTCGTAGTCCATGGCCGCGGCGACCGAGGCCTGGAAGATCGGCGCGCCCAGCTCCTCGCCGTTGCGCGGATCGGTATTCGCCATGACGATCACCAGCTTCTTGCTCATGCTGCCTCCTCGGATGATGCGCAGAATATATTAGAGAAATCTAAAGTGCAAACAAAAATTGCTTATGCCGGCGCCTTGATCCAGCCGGTGAGCTGCACCACGCCGGTCATGATCGGCACCAGCGCGTCCTCGATGCTGCGCTGCACCTCTCGCAGGCGGGCGAGGCCCGCATCGATCTGCGGCGGCGCCTCCTCGAACTCCATGATGAGGTCCTCGACCATGGCCACCTTGAGGCCGGGATGCCCGGCAAAGCCGAGCGCGCGCTCACCCACCTGCCACAGCGCCGGTCTTCCGCGGCCGTCGCGCGCCAGCACGCGCGCGCCGGGCGGCGGCACCGGCCAGTCGCGCATGTAGACGGCGAACGGGTATTCCTCGGGCAGGTAGCCGTTCAGCGCGTCGGGGGAGACGCGCTTTGCCCTCCGCACCTCGAACACCAGGGGCGAGGCTTGCGCCTCCCCGCCTGCCGCAATGGCGAGAATCTGCGCGCCCAGGCCGATGCCCAGGATGGGCTTACCCTGCGACAGGGCCGCTTTCGCGAGCGCCACCTCCTCCTTCAGCGTGGGCACGTCGCGGGTGCCGGCGCTGCCCCACGGGCCGCCGCCGAGCAGGATCAGGCCGTCACCGAGCGCATCGGCGGCGGGCAGCGGATTCTTGCCGGCGAACGGGCGCGAATAGCGAAAGCGCACGCCGCGCCCTTCCAGGTGGTCCTCGATGAGGCCCAGGTACTCGGCCGAGTTGTGCTGCAGCACCTGGACGCCCTCCACCGCCCTGGTGCGCTCGCCCTGGACCGCAATCGGAATGACCTTGGCCAAGCGCTAGTACGTCTTCAGCTGCTTGCGGATGGTGCGCAGGTCGTTGCCGTTGGGCGGGAACGGGTAGCTTGCGATGTTCGACGGCGGCGAGTCGCCGTAAGGGCGGTCGCAGGCGGAGACGTCGTCGGCGAACTTCCCCGGGCAGCCGGACGTGCGAAACGCCGTACCTTCTCCAACGATCTGGTTCAGCTCACTTTCAGTGAAGCCAAAGTCGGTGACGCGACCCTGGCCGTCGAACTTCATTTTTTCCACGCGGCCGCCGCGGTAGTCGATGAGGTAGCGCGCGAGCTGCACGCGGCGCCACTGGTCGCGCGGCGTGGCGGGCAGGTGGTCCATGAGCGAGCCCTTCTCCGGGAAGAAGCAGAACATGTGGCTGTGGCCGCCCAGGTCAACCAGCCCCTGCACCAGCGCGAGCACGTCGTATTCGGTCTCGCCCATGCCGACGATGATGTGCGCGCCGAATTTCTGCGGGCCGAAGATGTCGCGCGCGTCCATCAGGATTTCCCAGTACTTCTTCCAGCTGTGCGGTGACTGCACGCCCTTGCCGCGCGTGCGGTCGAAGATTTCGGGCGTGGCGGCGTCGAGCGCCACCGTGAAGATGTCGGCGCCCAAGTCCTTCAGCTGCTTCACGTCCGCGCGCATCATGGTGGTGGGATTGGACAGGATCGACACCGGGATCGCCTGCGGGTCGATGCGCGCGGTCCACTTCTTCAGCACGGTGCGCGTGTCGTCGTCCGAGCGCGGGTGGGTGATCATCGAGATGCACATGCGGTGGAAGGCGCTCGCGGCGCCGTCCTTGGCGACGATGTCGATGGTGGTCTCCAGCGGCACCGCGGGCCAGTCGACGCGGATGAAGTTGCGGTCGGCGTAGTCGCGCTCGGCCTCCCGGTGGCGCGCCAGGCCGCAGTAGGCGCAGTTGGCGCGGCAGCCCTCGGGATAGGTGAGCAGCAGGTTGAGGCAGCGCGTGCACGAGGTGCGGTGCATGCGCCCGGGAGCCACGCCGAGCGTGATCGCGGCCGCGGTGGACATCTGCACGTACTGCGGCGAGCGCATGTTCGGCGTGAGGATGTTGTAGTCCGGCCGGTACACGCCCTGCGGCGCCACGTCGTTCGTCTTCACCCGGGCGCCGTTCTTCAGCTCGATCGGGATGACGCCCGGCGCGCGCGGCTGCATCGGTTCGGTGGAATGCTCGTAGCAGCTCATGTCGTTGCCCTAGGTCCAGTACTCCGGGTAGGCGATCCAGCCGCGCCGCAGCGCGGCTTTTTCGGGTTTCGTGCGCAATAGCTCACGCCGCCGGCGCAACGCCCGCTCGAGCGCGGCCCGGTACAGCTCTTCCAGCTCGCCGGCGTAATCGTGCGGCGCACGCGCCGCCGCTGCCGCGCCGGCGAGGCGCCCGGAGTGCACTGCGGCCGCAATGCCCGCGCCGGTCACCGGATTGGCAAGGCCCGCGGCATCGCCGGCCAGCAACACCAGGGTGTCGCCCAGGTATCCGAATGGCTTCAGCATGCCGCCCACGGGGATCGCTCCTCCCGTGGTGGCGGACACGGTGCCATCCACTTTTCCCTCCTTCATGAGCTGCGCGTGCAGCCGCGCGACAATCGACTTCAGGCGCGCCTTGTGCTGCGGGCTTACGCCGGCGCCCAGGTTCGCCGCATCGCCTTTCGGAAACAGCCAGCCATAGCCGCCGCGGATCTCCGCGCACAGGAAGATATCGGTGGCGGTGTATGGCCGCGTCAGCCCCACCGTGATCTGCCGCGTCTCGACCAGCTCGGCGTTGACGCTGCCGATCGCCTTGCCGGCGCGCGAGCGCGGCCCGTCGGCGCCAATGATGACCGGCGCCGTGAGCCTTTGTCCGTCAGAGAGCTCCACCGCCCCTTGCGCGGTTACTTCCTTCACAAGACCGCAGAAGCGGATTTGCGCGCCCGCGCGCCGCGCCGCCTGCACGAGCGAAGCATCGAACGCGGCGCGATCGAGCATGCGGCCCGGGAAATCGGGCCTGAAGTCGGGCGCGTCGTCTTCGACGAAGGTCACCATGGCGTCGATGCGCTGGCGCACCACGCCGGCGAGGTCGGCGTCGATCAGGGCCGGCACCAGCTCCGCGCATTGCACCGGCACGCCCGCGCGCTCGCGGCGGTCGAGCGCGATCACCCGGCAGCCGCGCCGCGCGGCCTCGGCCGCTGCGCTCGCACCCGCCGGGCCGAGCCCGACAACAATTACATCAAATTGCATCAGGCGGTGGCCGCGCGAGGATGGAGCTTGATGGTTCTGCCCGTCTTCATGGAGCAGCAGGCATGCTCCTGCGCCGCGGGCCGGCCGATGGCCTGCGCCACGCCCAGCGCGCCGTCGGCCGGGAAGGCGATGCCGTCGAGGCCAGCCATCACCGCGTAGGCGTCGGTGACGCGCCGGTGCATGCCCGGCGGCCGCGCGCAGCCCAGCAGCACCTGGCGGTCGGGCATCCTGGCCCTCGCCTCCATGAAGATGCGCCCTATGTCCGAGGTTGCCGGCGTGGCGAACGTTCCCGGTTTCGCATAGAACGGCATGATCACCACCAGCACCAGCGAGTGGATGCGATGCCGGCTGACGATGTCGAGCGCTGCCGGCTCGCCGAGGATGCGGCCGTAGTGCAGGCCGATCACGATATGCGGCACCACCTCCATCGAGGTCTCGCACAGCGCGGCGAGCGTGGCCTCGAAATCGGCCACCGGCCGCTCCAGGTGGTAGACCTCGCGGATCGTGTCCTGCGCGCCGATCACGTCCATCATCGCGGTGTCCACGCCGGCCGCGGCCATGCTCCTTGCGCGCGGCGCGTCGAGCAGCGCCGAATGGATCGCAATCTTGAGCCCCGGGTGGTCGCGCTTGAGCCGCTCGATCACCGGATAGAAGCGCTCGTAGCGGATCTCGTTGCGCTTGTTGGAGCCCCCGGAGAGCAGGAAGCCCTGCAGGTCCTGCGTGGCGATCATGTCGCGCACCTTGCGCTCGAGCATCTCGGGGCTGGTGGCCGGGATCATCGGCTCGAGGATTTTCGCCTGGCAGTGATCGCAGTCGAGCGCGCAGGCGCCCGCGGTCACCGAGAACGCCGGGAAGCTGTTCTTGCCGCAGCCTTCCAGGTCGCAGCTCGAATAGGACTTGAAGGTGGGGGTGGAAAAGCGGATGGCGCGCCCGACCACGCGCGGCGCCGCGCGCTCCAGCTCCTCGACCAGCGCGCGCTCCAGCGGCGCGTCCTCCAGCGCCTCGAGCGCCGCCGCCCTGTCAAACCAGCTCATGGATCTCCTTTCGCAC
>CBDDSA010000230.1:0-5522 GCA_965233185.1 uncultured bacterium | reverse complement strand
CCTGCCGCGCGAGAAGGCGCTCGCCGCGGTGGTGCGCCTGCTGGAAGCGACGCTGATCCGCGTCGGCAACGAGGAGTACGCGCGCGAGAACGAGTCCTTCGGCCTGACGACGCTGCGCGGCCGCCAGGTGCGCATCGACGGCGCGACCTTGCGCTTCTGCTTCCGCGGCAAGAGCGGCGTGCAGCACACGGTCGAGCTCATCGACCGCCGCCTCGCGCGGATCGTGCGGCGCATGCGCGAGCTGCCCGGCGAGGAGCTCTTCGGCTACCTCGACGAGGCGGGCGGGACGCGGCCGATCGAATCGGGCGACGTGAACGAGTACCTCAAGGAGAGCGCGGGCGAGGCGTTCACGAGCAAGGATTTCCGGACCTGGGCGGGCACGGTGCTGTGCGCGCGCGAGCTGCGCGGGCTGGCGCCGCCCGCCTCCGACGCCGAGGGCCGTCGCCATCTCGCCCTGGCCGTGGCGTCCGTCGCCAAGGCCTTGGGGAACACCAAAGCGGTCTGCCGCAAGTGCTACATCCATCCCCGCGTCATCGATGCCTACCTGGACGGCCGCCTGCGCAGCCTGATGAACGGCGCCGCGGAGGAGGCGGCCGTCGTGCGCGTGCTGCGCGCGAAGCCCAAGCCGCAGCCGCCGCTCTCGACGCTGCTGCGCCGGTCTTTACGGGCACGCAGATTGCAGGAACGCGGTCATGACGCGCCTGTTGATCGCGCTGCTGCTCGCGCTTAGCGCCTCGCCAGCGATGGCCGAAGGTCCCGGCACGCGCATCCGCTCCGGCTCCCAGCTGCCGCAGCCGCCGCTGATCGCCCCGCGCACCCCGGACGCCTGTGCTCGCTTGCAGGGTGCGGAGCGCGAACGGTGCATCCACAACGAGCGCCGGCCGGCGCAGACCGGACCGGACCGCGGCCCCGGCAGCACCGGCATGGGCTCCGGCGCCGGCGCCAGTTCGACGAGCGGGACTACCGGTGGCGGTTCTTTCGGCGCATCGGCGCCGCGGTGACCGGCACGGTGCTTGCGTCTCCCCGCGCTGCAATTCCGACCAATCGTTTCTCGAGAGGAGCATCCAGATGAATCTGAAAGTTCTAGCCAGTGCAACCGCCGCGGCGCTCCTTGCGCTGTCGAGCGCCTCGTTCGCCCAGACCTCGTCGGCCAGCGCGGGCGCGCAGACGGCCGGCGCGGCGGGCAGCGCTGCTGCCGGCGGCATGGCGAGCAGCAATTGCGACAACATGATGGCGGCGGAGAAAGAGCGCTGCCTGCGCGAGCGCGGCGCGGCGAGCGGCAGCACCAGCGCGCAGAGCACCACGACACCGTCGGCTAGCGGCAGCACCAGCGCGCAGACCCCGTCGACCTCGACGAGCGGCTCGGCCGCCGCGGGCGGCAGCAGCAGCACCAGCTCGCAGAGCACGCCGTCGACTTCCGCGAGCGGCAGCACCAGCGCGCAGACCACGAAGACGCCGTCGGCGAGCGGCAGCACCAGCTCGCAGACCACGCCGCCGTCCTCGGCGAGCGGCAGCAGCACCAGCTCACAGACCACGAAGACGCCGTCGGCTAGCGGCAGCACCAGCTCGCAGACCACGACGCCCTCCTCGTCCTCGGGCAGCGGCAGCACCAGCGGCCAGTCGAGCACCTCGACGAGCACCGGCGCGAGCGGCAGCGCGGCGGCGGGCGCGAGCGACACCAAGTGCGCGCAGCTGATGGGCGCGGAGAAAGAGAAGTGCATGAAGGACGCCGCGAGCGGCGCGACCTCGGGCAGCACTTCGGGCCAGAGCAGCACGTCGGGCAGCACCACCGCCCCGGCCAGCAGCGGCTCGAGCACGACCGCGCCGAGCGGCGCGTCGGGCAGCACCACGAAGTAAGTCGATGCTCAAAGTGATCTGCGCGACGGTGCTGGGGGCGCTCTGGGCGCTCTCAGCGCTGTCGTGCAGTCATTTCGAGAGCCAGCAGGGCAGCGCCGCGGCCGGCGCCTCCGCTGCCGCCGACGCGGCCGAGGAAGGCCGTTGCGCCAATCTCTACGGCGCCGAGAAGCACTACTGCGAGCGGATGGGCTACTCGCGGTAGCGCGGCAGGTCTTACGGCAGCGTTTTCAGACGTCGCTCACGCCACGGGGAGCGCTTGCTTTGGCGCGGCCGCCGCCATCCATCCCTGCGTTACCTCATCCTTGTGGGCCGCGAAGGCGCCCAGGACCTCTTCCTTCTCGCGCCGAGGCACCTTGACGAAATCCAGGGTGCGGCCAAGCTCGGCCGCTACTTCGTCGAATTCGGCTGGCGAGATCCTGAGGTCGCGATGCGCTTCCTCCAGGCCAAGCTTGGTTTTTCCCGCTCTTGTAGGCGTGTACGGGAATGGCCCGCCCGCAGCCGCGCACACCCATAGGGTTCGCATGAACTTGAGGCCGGGCAATCTTCCGAGGCTCTTCGTGTGCCACTCCCGGAGGGCTTGATTCTTCGAAGTCTTCCCCACGGTCGCGTTCTGCACCACCGCGTCGCTAAAGTGATCAACCACCGCAGCGATGGCGAAGACGCCGCCAAGCCGCTCGTACAAGCTCTTCTCGGTCATGATTCAAGCCTCCAGTGTTCGATGCGGCGAGCGCAGCCAGGCGCCGCCACCTGCGCGAGTATCCCCACGTCGCCGCGTTCCTTCTGTGCGGCCGGGCACGCAATGACGGACCAGCCGCTATGAGGGGTGGCGCACTGCGCCGGCCGGGGTTAAGGGTCAGGCTATCCGCCCTACAGGAGATTACCCATGAACAGACTTCCCTTTATCCTTTCCTCGATCGCGGTCGCCATCCTTGCGGGATGCGCCACTGACAGTGCCATCGCGCCGGCACCCGCACCCGTGGTCGTAGCTCCGGCCGCGGCGCCCTATGTGCTCGCCCCCGCCGGTACGGTCGTGGTGCCGCAGGCCAGCCCCGCAGGGATGGTCGTCGTTGCTCCGGCAGCCGCGCCGCTGCGCGTCGGTCTGGGCCGCGTCGAATCGATTCTGGCTGTTCCGAGCGCCGCTGCCGGCGGGACGGCACCGAGTTCGACCAAGCGCATCGTCATGAGGATGGACGACGGCTCGGTGCAGTACTTCGACACGCAGGCCGCGGGTCTGGCGGTGGGCGACCGCATCGAGATCACGAAGGACGGCACCATGCGGCACCCGGCATAGGCGCTCAAGACTTCAGCGTTTGATGCTGGACTCGGCCCGTGCGGCGACGGCCGGCGCCCCCGCGGCGCTGACGAGCGCGAATGTCTGCACCGCGCCCTCGAATCCCTTGACCTCGCTGGGCGGCATCTCGCGCAGCGTGAATTCCGGGTCCAGGTGGCTGCGTACTTCCTCCGTGAGGAGAATGTCGACCTTGTGTTCCCGCGTGAGCGCCTGCACGCGAGCCGCAAGGTTGACCGTGCGGCCGACGAACGCATACTCGCGGCGCTCCCGGCTGCCGATCATCGCCGCCAGCCCGGAGCCGCGGTGCAGCCCGATGCCGACGGCGAGCTGCGGCAGGCCGTCGCTCGCCAGCTCGTCGTTGTAGGCGCGTAGCGCCGCGCGCACCCCCAGCGCCGCCCGCGCCGCGTCGTTGCACTGCCAGGGATTGGGCTCGAGCGCGCCGAAGTAGGCGAGGATGCCGTCGCCGAGAAACGTCGAGACGTAGCCGTGCTGCTCGGAGACGGCGTCGCTCACGCGCTGGAAGTAGCCGTTCAGCACCCGGGCGAGCACTGGCGGCTCGAGCCGTCCGCTCAGCGCGCTGTAGCCCACGAGATCGGCGAAAAGCGCCGTCACCACTTTGCGCTCGGCGGGCACTTCGCCACCTTCGGTAAGCAGCTTGTCGAGCACGGGAGACGGGGCGAAGCGCGCGCACATGTCCTGAAGGCTCTGCAGCTCGAGCGTCGCAGCTTCCAGCCGCCGCTCCAGCACGCGCATCCGCCGGCGCTGCAGCAGGCAGAGCACACCGAGCGCGAGGGCGGCCAGCGCGGCAACCACCCAACCGCTCACGGCTCGTCCATCACCGCCGCGCTGAGCCGGCACAGCGCATTGGCGAGCGACAGCACCCCGATGGCCTCCAGGAGCATCGGCGCACCGAGCTCCTCGCGCAGCGCGCGTGCGCGGCGCTGAATGGCTGCGGGCTGGTACCAGACCGTCTCGCGCGCAAAGCCGAGCAAGGCGCGCTCCGTCGGGGTGAGCGCCAGCGAATGCAGATGCGAGAGCAGCTGTGCGATCTCGCCCCGGGGCAGACCCTCGGCGACGAGCACCGGCTCCATCGCCGCGCTCGTGCGCGGGCAACCTAGCGCCTGCCCCACCACGGCAAAGAGCAGGGCCTTGCACCTGCGGGTGAGGAGCGGCGAGGCCCATGCCTCCTCGAGCACCTGCGCGAGCCGCGGCGCAATGGGCGAGCCGGCGAAGGCCTGGATCAGCCCGGCGTGCGGCCCCTGCGGCGGCGCCGCCATCGGCGTGGGCTTGCCGCGCGAGGCGTGCGCGGCGAGGACTCTGGCGATCAATGGCCGCAGCAGCCGGGTCAGCCAGCGGTCGGGCATCTTTTCCAGTCCGTAGGGCGGAATCGCCGGAATGGTCGCGACGCGATTGGCGAAGACGAGGTAGCTCACCACGAAAGCGATCTCGAGGCGCTCCTCCCGCTCGAAGCCGGCCGCCGCCAGGCGCTCGCGATCCTCGGCGCCGATGAGCGGCGCCGAGCGCGACATGCGCCGGGCGAAAGCGAGCGCAGCCCGCTCGCGCGGCGCCACGTCGAGGCGGCTCAGCCTGTCCTCGAGCTCCTCCAGCCGCGACTCGCTCATGCCGCGCACGCGCAGAACGGCGCGGCTCACGGCATAGCAGAAGCGGCAGGAATGCTCCTGGCTTACCAGCAGCGCGATCAGGTCAGCGAGCTCAAAATCCACGCGCGCGAGCAGCCCGTGGTCGTAGCTCAGCCCGACCATGGCACGCACCAGCCAGGGGCAGGCCGCAAGATAAGGCGTCGCCGGGGACGGCATGCCCATCTGCCGCCTCACGTACCGCTCGAGCCCCGGGTCGCGGCGCGGGGCGACCACGCATTCTTCCCAGGGAGTCGTGAGCAGCGGGTTCGGCATGGTGAGGAACTGGAAACGGGTCTTCAAATGTGCCGCAACTGCGCGGCTTGTGATTTCTTCTAGTTCAGTGACCTAGGAAGAAATTGGTGGAGTGGAGGAGGATCGAACTCCCGACCTTCGCATTGCGAACGCGACGCTCTCCCAGCTGAGCTACCACCCCGTGGGAAGGCGCGCATTTTACCGTACCGGCAGGGGTGCGGCTATCATCGGCGCATGCAGATCGCCCCGCCCTTCGGCTACAAGGAAGTCGTCCCGTTCCTGAAGACCCAGAAGGTGCGGCTCCTGGCGCCGGGACAGGTGCCGGAGTTCGCGCAAGCCGCGAACGCCATTCCCGTCAGCCACACCGAGTTCCAGCCGGTCGCGCGCCACTACCCGATCGTGTTCACCACCGCCGAGGGCAAGGGCAATCCGGCCGCGGTCGCGGTGCTCGGCCTCACCGCCGGCGAGAACCTGTTCTTCTC
>CBDDSA010000229.1:0-6336 GCA_965233185.1 uncultured bacterium | reverse complement strand
ACCGCGCGCATCGCCGGCGCGCTCGCCGGCACCGGCGGCGTCGCGCTGCTCGGCATGGGCGCCGCCTACGCGGCCGTGAGCTTCCTCTACGTCGCCGCGTTCGTCTTCTCGCTCAATGTCGGCGGGCAGCCGGGGAAGGGCAGCGGGGGCAGCCTGACCGCGACGGTGGCGGACCTCTCCCAGGCCGTGCGCTACGTGTGGCACAAGCCCGAGCTCCTCGGCGCCTTCAGCATCGCCTTCCTCGTGAACCTGGTCGGCTTCCCGTTCTTCATGGGCCTGCTTCCCTACGCCGCGCGCGACGTCTACGACATCGGCCAGTCCGGCCTCGGCTGGCTCGCCGCCGCCTTCGCCTCCGGGGCGCTCGCCGGCTCGCTCCTCGTCGGCTCCGGACGCCTGCGCCTCAGGGGAGGGCGCATCATGCTCTGGACCGGCGCCGTCTGGTTCGGCGCGCTCCTCCTTCTCGGCCAGACGCGCCTGCTCCCGCTCGGGCTCAGCCTCATCTTCCTCGCCGGCTTCGCCCAGAGCCTCTGCCTCACCCCTCTCGCCGCCGTCATGCTCCGCGCCTCGAGCGACGAGATGCGCGGCCGCGTCATGGGCCTTCGCATGCTCGCCATCTGGGGACTCCCCCTCGGCCTCCTCGCCGCCGGCCCTCTGATCGAGCGCCTCGGCTATTCCGCCGCCACCCTGATCTACGCCTCCCTCGGCCTCGCCGCAATCCTCGCCATCGGCCTGCGCTGGCGCCACGCTCTCTGGCGCGCTTCGGCTCCAGCGAACGCCGCACTCTGAAAGCTGGCAGTCTGCCGTCCGTTATCCCAAGTCGGTCGGTTGTGGCGGCGCGCGGCTTGTAAACGGTTAAGGAATACTGTACAAATCTACAGCTGCAGCCGGAGAGTTTGGAACAGCCAATAACAAAATGGACTCGCAAGCGACTCAAACGAGCCATAGCGCAGGACTCGGATATCTCCGGTCCCATTCAAAGGACCGGCGGCGCGCGGCGGGGCAGGTTTACACGCCTCCTCACATCGTCGATTTCGTCCTATCCCAGGCCGGGTATCGGCCGAGCGCGGATCTGGTTGACCGGCCAGTCCTCGATCCTGCTTGCGGGGCTGGGGCATTCCTGGAGCAGGTTCTGGCCGTACTTCTGCAGCGGTATAGGCGTAAAGGGTTTGACGCTTCCACCTCGCGGGGCTTTGCCAACTTCCTAACGTATGTTGAGGAACGAGTATGGGGTGTCGATCTGGACCAACGTTCGTGCGAGATCTCGCGAGAGGTTCTTGCCGGCGTTGTCGAGTATCTGACTGGCAGGCGTCCGCCGACGCGTTTTCTTCAGTCAAATATTATCGCTGCAGATTTTTTGCTCGGAGCAGAGATTGATGCGTTGCCTCCGGTTCGGAATAGGACATTCGGGAGCATCCTAGGCAATCCGCCGTATGTATCCACGGAGCGGTTAGGTAAGCAGTACAAGGCAAAGCTTAGGCATGCCTTTGCTTCAGCAAAGGGGCGCCTTGACCTCTACACGCTGTTTATCGAACGCGCCCTCGACATACTTCCGTCCGCGGGCCGCGTGGCTTTGATAACGCCGGACAAATTTCTAACCAGCCATAGCGCCAGGGAGTTACGAGCTCACGTGCTTGAGCGCGGTGCTGTGCGCTCAATCGCCACGTTCGATTCTCACCGCGTGTTCCAAGACGCAGATACGGTTCCGTGCGTTACGGTGCTGCAAAAGGATGCCGCGCAAAAGCCGGTATCCATTCACGAGTGCGTATCACAGCCGGAACAAGCACGCGTTCAGGTTGTAAGAAGGCGCACTATCCCGCATTTTCGCAGTGGGAGGAACGAATGGGAGACGACCGCCGCGGACGTTGGGCGTTTAGTCGATAAGCTTCAGTCGGGCCGACCTACACTGCTCGATCTAACTACGCGCATATCAGCCGGGCCGGCTACAGGCCGGGATCATCTGTTTCTTTGTGCCGCTGAGTCGACTACGGACATCGAACAAGAGCTTCTGAGGCCGGCATTGCGAGGTCGAGACATTGAACCGTTCGCTCTGAAAGATTCAGGACTCAGAGTCGTTGTTCCCTACGTCTTTAATGAACTTGGTAGTCCCGAACTGATTCGGTTGAAGGGGTTTCCCAAAGCGGCTCGCTACCTCAATCGTCATAGAACTGATTTGAGCGAACGCCATTGTGTTCGATCTTGGGGGAAAGCGTGGTACGAGTTTCACGATACCCCATCGACCAATATCGTACGCCTCCCGAAAATCGTAGTGCCCGACGTCGCAGCCTCCAATCGTTTTGCTGTTGACCCAGGGTTCTACTTCCCGCTGCATAGCGTGTACTACATTCTTGCAAAGCCTGACGTAGATCTTCACTTTCTTGTGGCGGTTCTAAATTCTCCTGTCGCGGCCTTCCTCTTGCGACTCCGGTCACCTAAAGTAAAGGACGGTTTCCATCGGAACCGCAAGCAGTTTCTCGGGCCACTGCCGATTCCGCGCGCCACAGACGGAGAGGTACGGCGAATCGCCCGGTTTGCTGCCTACGGACGAAATGCGGAAGCGGAGGAAATGGTGCTCAGGCTTTTCGAGCTCAGTGATCACGAAATCGAGTTGCTCCGCAAAACAACGTCCCTGTGACCGAGAGGCCCGAGTACGAAGAATTCCAGAAGCAGATCGAGAAGTTGAAGAAGCTTCCTGTTGTTGCGGCGGTTCACAAGCGGGGAATTGTGGCCTTAGGCCGCCTCAGTCTGGAAAACGTAAATGCACTTATCAAGGAAGAGGCTGGTTACTATTTCTTGATCGCTGCTGCAGGACTGCATCGAACGTCCCTCAAGAAGGCCGTGGCAGAGCATGAGGCCTCCATCGTCGCACCGGCCCTACGCAGGGCATTTGCAATCCGCAAACGGCTTCCAATACAAAGGCCCTTCGCGGAGATTGCGAGCGGAGCCTTAGCTCTTCGGAAGGGTGATCTGGATCGGCGGTCTCGTGGTGCGATCGAACAGCTGTTCAGAGATCGTCTCATGGCGGAGAAGATCCAGCTGCATATGTCGCCGCCGGTTAGGCAGGTGCCTGGGATCTTGGTGGGTAAGCGTAAACCGGACGGGGTATACCCTGACCCCGCCACTGGTGCTCCGCCGCAGGTTTATCTTGAGATCAAGAACGTAAATCGCGTCTCCGACGACATCCAGAAGCGTCTGTACGAAATGGCCGAGGCTTCATTGGAAATGAAGTTTCTTTACGGACAACTACGTTTGGAGGGCCTTGGCGTTAAGGACGTTCGGCATGTAATTGATGAGCCCGCGAAGTACAGGAAAAAGCTTAGAGATCGCATCGTCCTGGCGAAGCCGACTACTGTCGCGCTGTTCCTCTGCGCCCGCGAAGAGGCCGAGCGGTACAGAGAGGGTGCAGAGGCATTCATCGATCGTATTTTCTTTCAGGAAGAGATCGATGACTGCCTGAAGTACCTTAAAGATGCAGTTCGGGGCTAGTTGCGCGCGGAAGTGCCGTAGTGCCAAGCATTGTCGACTTCCAGCGAACGCATCATCTAGGGCGAAGCAGCGCGTTGCTGTAGGCTCCACCTCCATGGCAAACAACCCCCCTACCCGCAAGCAACAGATCGACGCCGTCCTGCTGAAGCTTCCGGGCGTCGTCGCGAAGAAGATCAACGGGCTCGATGCGTACTTCGTGAGCGACCGGATGTTCGCCTGCATCAGCGGGCAGGGGGTCGGGATTCGGGTTCCGGTGGCGGTCGCGACGGAGCTGCAGTTCTCGCGGGACAACGTGGTGCCGTTTCAGCCCGGTGGGGTGGGGGCCACGCGCGAGTGGATACAGATCGATCGGGCTGACGCGACCGAGTACGAGAAGGATCTTGAGCTGTTCAAGAAGTCGCTGGAGTTTGTGAAGGGCGGGGGGCGGTAGAAGCGAAACGGGGCCCCCGCGTGCGCGGGGGCGACGGCGTGGAGCCCTTAGTTGCCGGTGGAGGCGCGGAAGAAGTCGAGCATTGCGCGGGAGGCATCGGGGCCGCGGGGGTCGGAGTAGGAGCCGCGGTGGCTGCCGCCGGACCAGGCGTGGCCGGCGCCGTGGACGAGCCAGTGCTCGAAGGCGGGCTTGCCCCAGCGGCCGGTCTGGATGGTGCGCGTGAATTTGCGGCCGCTCGCCTCGCCTTTCTCGACCGTCTTGGGCGCGGAGGGGGAGATGAAGAGGACGGAGCGCGTCGGGGCGGCCTGGGCGGCGACGTGCTCGCCGTTGCGAGGGTGGACGGTGGCGTCGATGTCGCCGTGGAAGACGATGGTCGGGGGCACCTTTCCCGATTCGCCGCATTTTGGATCCGCGGCCTGGTGCCGGCCGCGCATGGCGGCGAGGGCGGAGTGGAGGTCGTCCGCGGCGCCGTAGGCGAGGCCCGAATGGACGCCGACCGCCTTGTAGAGGTCGGGATAGGTGCAGCCCATGATCGCGGCCATCGCGCCGCCGGCGGACAGGCCCGCGATGTACACGCGATCCGGATCCGCGCGGTACTTGCCGATGACCTCGCGCGTGATTCCGGCGATGAGCGAAGGCTCCCCGGCGTCGCGCTGCTGGTCTTCCGCGCGAAACCAGTTCCAGCAGCGCGAGTGGTTCGCCGCGAGTGCCTGTTCCGGATACACGACGATGAACCCGAGCTCGTCCGCCAGCTCGTTCATCCGCGTCCCGGCGGCGAAGTCGTCGGGGTTCTGCTTGCAGCCGTGCAGCATCACGACAAGCGGCCGCTTCTCGCCTTCGCCCCTGGCGGGGAGGTATGCTTTATACGCGCGGGCGCCGGAAGCGTTGCCGTAGCGGCCGGGAACCCATCGCCCGGCGCGGCTCCGTGCAACCTTTGCGGGTTGGGACGGCTGCGCTGCGCGCTTCCACCACTTGAGGATCGACTTGGTCCCTGGAAACATTGTTGTGCGTTGCATGTGGACTTGGACAGCATCTTGACCGAATGATGCGACGCAGCAAGGTACGGATTCACATCGCCACGTGAGGAAACCTAATGCGTGGCATTACCATCGGGTCCCAGAACGAGAAAAACAGGGTCGTGCCGCTCGGTTATTTCGCAGCCGTCATGGGATTGGTCGGTCTCGGGCTCGCCGCGCGCGCCGCGGCGCCGCTCTTTCCGGGCGTGTTTCGCGCGCCGGCCTATTTCACCGAGCCGTGGGTGGCGGCCGGGATCCTGGCTTTCCTTCTCGTCGCCTTCCTCTACCTGTGGAAGCTCGTGTCGAAACCCGAAGAGGTGAAGGCGGATTTCACCCTCCCGGAAAGGATGGGGGCGCTCGGGCAGGTGCCGGTGGGCCTGATGCTGATCGCCGCGGGGCTCGCGCCCTATCTTCCCGGGCCGGCGGCCACGATCTGGTGGGCGGGGATCGCGCTCTACGCAGCGGGCGCGACCTGGGGCGTGGCGACGATCTTCCGCCTCGGCCTGGGGACGAAGCGGCTGACGCCGGCGTGGATCGTGCTCCTGGTCGGCGGGATCGTGGCGCCGGTGGCGGGGCTTCCGCTCGGGCAGCGCGAGGCGTCGACCTGGCTATTCTGCGCCGGACTGATCGCCGGGCTGCTGCTCGTCGTGCCGCTCGCGACGCGCGGGCCGCTCCCGGCGCCGTTGCGGCCGGCATGGTTCATCCTGCTCGCGCCGCCAACGCTCGTCGCCTTGAACGGACAGGCGTTGTTCGGCCTTCCGGCGCTGGCCGTCTTCACCTACCTCGCCGTCGCGGTGCTCGCGGGGCTGCTCTACTACGCGCGCGGCATCTTCGCGTGGCCGGTCAACGAGTCGGTCTGGTCGCTCACGTTCCCGCTGGACGCGCTGGCGCTCGCCGCCTCGCGCCACGCGCTGCTCACGCAGAGCCCGGCGTGGCGCGCGATCGCCGGCTTCTCGATGGTCCTGGCCGTGCTGGCCGTAACATTCGCCCTGTACCGAACCTTCGTGAGGCGCACCGATGCGCGAGTTCAATGAGAAGACCCTCACTGAGGCGGTGATCGCGCGCGTCGCGAGCACGCCCGATCCGCGGCTGAAGCAGATCATGACGAGCCTCATCTCCCACCTGCACGGTTTCGTGCGCGAGGTGCGCCCGACGCCCGAGGAATGGAAGGCCGGCATCGACTTCCTCACCGCGACCGGCAGGATGTGCGACGACAAGCGCCAGGAGTTCATCCTGTGCTCCGACACGCTCGGCGTCTCGATGCTGGTCGACTTCCTCAACTACGGCAAGCACCCGAACGCGACCGAGTCCACGGTGTTCGGGCCGTTCTTCGTCGCCGGCGCGCCGCAGGTGCAGATCGGCGGCAGCATCGCGCGCGCCGGCACGCCCGGCAAGCCCGCCCTCGTC
>CBDDSA010000228.1:0-7092 GCA_965233185.1 uncultured bacterium | reverse complement strand
CGCCTACACCACCGCCGAGGAGCGCGACCTGATGCTCGAGGGGCGGCTGAAGAAGATGAGCGCGGTGCTCGGCCTGTTCCGCTCGCTGCTGGTGGTGGTGTCGATCGTGATCATCGCGCTCATCGTGTACGTGCTGACCATCGAGAAGATCCGCCCGATCGCCACGCTCAAGCTGATCGGGGCGCCCAACCACGTCATCGTGCGCATGATCCTCGAGCAGTCGCTCGCGCTTACCTTGGGCAGCTTCGTGGTCGCCTATGCGCTGATGAGCCTGGCGCGCGAGCGCTTTCCCCGCACGCTGATCCTGCTGCCCGAGGAGATCGCCATCACCTTCGCGGTGATGCTGGCCGGCGGCGTGCTGGCGAGCTTCATGGCCATCTGGCACGCGCTGCGCACTCCGCCGTCGCTCGCCCTGGGAGGCTGAGATGCCGGTCCTGGAAGTCGACCGGCTGTGGAAGACCTACGGCAAGGGCGAGCTGGCGGTGCACGCCTTGCGCGAGGCCACGCTGTCGGTCGAGGCGGGCGAGCTCGCCGCGCTGATCGGGCCGAGCGGCTCGGGCAAGAGCACGCTGCTCCTTTGCATCAGCCTGATCGAGGTCCCGTCATCGGGCAGCATCGTCATCCGCGGCAGCCCGGCGTGGCGCGAGGGCAAGGCCGAGGTCGACGCACGGCGCTTTCGCCGCGAGAACATCGGCTTCATCTTCCAGGGGCATAACCTGATCCCGTTCCTCACTGCGCAGGAGAACGTGGCCCTCGCCATGCAGCTCAACGGCGCGGGCAAGCGCGAGGCGGCGCGCCGCTCGCGCGAAATTCTCGGCTACCTGGAAGTCGCCCACCGCGCCGATGTGCTTCCGGCCACGCTCTCCGGCGGCGAGCGCCAGCGCGTCGCCATCGGCCGCGCGCTCGCCAACGATCCGCCCATCGTCTTCGCCGACGAGCCGACGGCGGCGCTCGATACCGACCGCGGCATGAAGGTGATGGCGCTGCTGCGCCGGGTGGCGCGCGACAAGCGCGCCGCGGTCATCGCGGTGACGCACGACCACCGCATGATCGAAGGCTTCGACACGGTCTACGAGATGAACGACGGGCGCCTGGCCCGCAAGGAGGTCAGTACTCGTGCTGCCGCTTCTGCGCAGTAGCCTGGAAGGCCGAAAGCGGCGGCATGAGATACCGGCGCAGGTCCTTCGGGTCGGCGGCGGGCTCGGCGGGGATGGGCCGCGTGCCCTTGATCGTCACCCGCTCCATCAGCCGGCGCTTCGGGTAATAGTCATGCAGCGCCGAGTGCTGCACCGAGCGGTTGTCCCAGAACACCAGCATGTCCGGCTGCCAGCGGTGGCGGTAGTGGTACTCGTGCACCAGCGTCTTGCGATAGAGCATGTCCAGCACCGAGCGGCTCTCGTCCTCGGCCATGCCCTTGATATACAGAGTGAACTGCGGATTGACGAACAGCACCTTCCTGCCGGTGACCGGCTGCAGCGTCACCACCGGATGCGTGACCAGCGGATAAAGGTCCTCGTACCTGCGCAGCTTCTCAATGCCCGCACGGTCGCCCGCGAAAAGCCCGCGGAACGGCTTGAAATCGTGCACCGCCTCCAGGCCCGAGAGGAACCGCTGCCAGCGGTCCGAAAGCCCTTCGTACACCGCGCTCATGCTGGCGAAGGCGGTGTCGCCGCCCACGTCCGGGATGATCTTCGAGCACAGCGCGGTGCCCATCGGCGGCACCTCTCGAAAGGTCTCGTCCGTGTGCCATATGTCGGTCGGCGCGGGCGGGTTGCCTTCCTTGTTATCGTAGACGATGAGCTCGGGTGCCTCGGAGCTGCTGGTGGAGAAAGGATGCACCGACAGCTCGCCGAAGCAGCGCCCGAAGCGCTTGAGATCCTCGGCACCGATCGCCTGGGTGGGAAACACCAGCACGCCGTGCTCCGCGTGCGCCTGCTTCAGCGCCTCGACCACGGGCTGCGCGAGCGGGGCAGCAAGATCGATGCCGGTAACTTCGGCGCCCAGGAATACGCCCAGGCGGCGAATGGATAATGCGTCGTTCACGGATCAATCATCGCACATGAGCGACCTCAACGACCCGCGCGTGCTGTTCGCCGCCGAGCGCACCCTGATGGCCTGGAGCCGCACCGCGGCCGGCCTGATGGCGTTCGGCTTCCTCATCGACCGCACGACGGCGTTCCTGCCCGGCGGGCCGCCACGCGGCGATTTCGGCTACTGGATCGGGCTTGCCTTCATCGTGCTCGGGGTAGCGCTCGACGGCCTGGCAATCGTGCAGTATCGGCGCTCCATCGCCACGCTGCGTCCGGCGGAGATTCCACCGGGCTACTGGGTAAATCTTTCCGTGTACGCGAGCGCCATCCTCGGCCTGCTGGGCATAGCGCTTGCACTCTATCTCATAGCGAGTTGACCATGACCCAATACATATTCGGCAAAGCAGTGAACCTGGACCACGCCAAGGCGCGCGAACGCGTGATCGAGGCCCTCGGCAAGGAAGGCTTCGGCGTGCTCACGGAGATCGACGTGCAGGCGACGCTGAAGAAGAAGCTCGGCGTCGAGGTGCGGCCTTACAACATCCTGGGCGCCTGCAACCCCCAGTTCGCGCACCGCGCGATGCAGGCCGAGCCGGCGATCGGCGCGCTGCTGCCGTGCAACGTGGTGGTGCGCGTCGACGACGCAGGAAGCACGCGCGTGGAGATCATGGACCCGCACGCGGTGCTGCAGCTCGTCGGCCGGCCGGAGATCGGCGAGATCGCCGGCGAGGTGCGCTCGCGCCTGCAGCGGGTGCTGCAGGCGCTCTAGGCGCTACTCGACGTCAGGCTCCTCCAGCCAGCGGGGACCGTACTGGCGGAACTGCTGGCGCTGCTCCGGCGTGAGCACGGCTTCGACCTGCTTGCGGGTCTCCAGCCGGGATACGAGCATCTCGCGCCTGAGATCATCGACCTTCTTCTGCTGCTCGGCGAAGGCCTTCGGGTCGATGCTGTCGGCGTTGTACATGCTGCGCAGCTTGAACTGCTCGGCGCGCATCTTGCCCATCGTGTCCCAGTTCCTGCGCCGGTTCTCTTCCTGGATGGCCAGCACCTTCCCGCGCTGCTCGTCGTTCAGGTTGAGCGCTGCGGTCGCCCCGCCGCTCGCCCCCCAGCCGGGGCCGTAGCCGCCGCCCATCATTCCTTGCCCGGGACCGTATCCGCCCATCATTCCCGGTCCCATTCCAGGGCCGTAACCCGGTCCATAGCCCGGGCCGCCGGGTTGCGCCATTGCCGCCACGGCCGCGACAAGGCCGAGCGCCATCAAGCCAGTTCGAATCGCCTGCTTGCTCATGAGCTTTCCTCTCTCACTCAGGTTGCCTTTTTCGTCATGGGACATGTGTCGAAGCCGAACAGCGCATAAGCGGGGCAGTAGCCGAGCACCCCGGTGATCAGGGGAACGATCCCGATCAGGCCCCACCAGCGCAGCGGGCTGTCGATGAACACCACTGCAGCCAGCAGTACGATTCCCACGACAATGCGCGCCCCTCTGTCCAGGGCGCCGGTATTCGTTTTCATGATTTGCTCCTTCCAGTCAAAGGGTAGGGCGATGAAACGAACGCCCTTTGACCTGCGTCAAGTCGCGTGCGTCGGCGCAAAAAAAGGCCGGACCTCGCGGCCCGGCCACTTCGCGGGGCATTACAGGACCGGCGTGGCGCGGTCGAGCTCCAGCTGGTCGAACGGCAGGCCGCGCCGGGCCGTCGAGGTGCGCTCCGAGGACTTCTTCTCGATCTGCGGCAGCGCGCGGTCGACCTCGTTCTGGTCGTAGGGCGCGCCGGCGAACGCGGGGACGGCAAGGACTGCGAAGGACACTGCGGTAACAAGGCGTCTCATGATCGTTTCCTCTATCAAGTGTTGGCTGGCATCGCCAGCAGGTGAATCGCAGTATCCGCGCGGGCGCCGGCGCGGTCTGTGACCCAGGTTCCCAATAAAATGACCGCATGATCGTGCGCGTCATCGACACCGGCATCCGGGGCGGCCGCGAGAACGTGGCGTTCGACCAGGCGCTGGTCGAGGGCCACGGCGCCGGGCGCGTTCCGGACACGGTGCGCTTCCTGCGCTTCCGGCCGAGCGCGCTGGTGGGCCTGCACCAGATCCTCAGCCATGAAGTGCGGCTGGACTACTGCGCGCGGCACGGCATCGAGGTGGGGCGGCGCATTACCGGCGGCGGCGGGTTGTACCTGGACGAAGGCCAGATCGGCTGGGAGCTGGTGCTCCAGCGCCAGGCGCTGGGCAGCGACCTCGGCGCGATCGCGGCGCGCATCTGCAGCGCGGCCGCCGCCGGGCTGCGGCGCCTGGGCGCGCCCGCAGAGTTCCGCCCGCGCAACGACATCGAGGTGCACGGCCGCAAGCTGAGCGGCACCGGCGGCCTGATCGACGGGCGCACGCTGTTCTTCCAGGGCACGCTGCTCATCGACTTCGACCCGGCGCGCATGATCGAGGCGCTCAAGGTGCCGGTGGAGAAGCTCGCGCGGCGCGACCTGGACGACGCGCGGCGCCGCGTCACCACGCTGCGCGAGGTGCTGGGTCGCGTGCCGCCGCTCGCGGAGATCTACGCCGCCCTGCTCGAGGGCTTCCGCGAGCACCTGGGCCTCGAGCCGCAGTGGGGCGAAGCTTCGGCCGACGAGGAGCGCCTGGCGCGCCGGCTGCACGACGAGGAGTACGGCACCGAGGCGTTCGTGCATCTGGTGGATGCGCCGGGCGCGCAAGCCGGCCAGGTGTCCGCCTCGCTCGTGCGCCGCGGCGGGTCGCTGCGCGCCGACCTGCGGCTGGAGGGCTCTGAGCGCGGGCGCATCCGCGAGGCCTTGATCACCGGCGATTTCTTCGTCAGCCCGCCGCGCGCGGTGTTCGACCTGGAAGCCGCGCTGCGCGGCGTGGCGGTGGCCGAGGCAGGCGCGGCGGTGGAGGCATTCTTCGCGAAGGGCGGCTGCGAGCTGGTGGGCCTGGATGCGCGCGATTTCCGCGAGGTGGTGGAAAGCGCCCTGCACCAGATCACGCTGCAGGCGGCGGGCCGCACGCTGCGCGGCCACTGGCGCGGGCCGCCGCCGGGCGAGGCGCCGACGCTGGTGTTCCTGCACGACGCGCTGGGCAGCGTGCGGCTATGGCGCGATTTTCCCGACCAGCTGGTGCGCGCGACCGGCTGCGGCGCGCTGCTCTACGACCGCTGGGGCTCGGGCGACTCGGAGCCCCTGGCGCCGCCCTACTCGCCAGACTACCTCCTCGAGGAAGCGCTGACCTCCCTGCCCGAGGTGCTGGAGAAGACCGGGGTGCGCGACGCGGTGCTGGTCGGCCAGTCCGATGGAGCGTCGATCGCGCTCGCCTGCGCCGGGGAATTTCCGGTGCGCGTGCGCGGCGTCATCGCGATGTCGCCGCACCTTTTCCGCGAGGGAAAGACCCTCGCCGCCATCGCGGAGCAGATCGCCGACTTCGAGCAAGGCGACCTGAAAGCGCGCCTGCGCCGGCACCATGGCAGGAACACCGAGCCGTTGTTCCAGCGCCTCGTGGACGTCTGGACCGCGGAAAAAGCGCAGTGGAACCTCGAGCCGCACATAGCGAAGGTGCGTTGCCCAGTGCTTGCCATCCAGGGCGAGGACGACGAGTTCTTCTCAGCCCTGCAGCTCGCGGCGCTGGCGCGCCTGCTGCCCGGGCGGCTCGAGACGCTGCGCATCCCGGGCTGCGGGCATTATCCGCTGCACCAGGCGCGCAACGAGGTGCTCGCCGCCGCCATCCGGTTTATCCGGACGGCTACGGCCTCAAGTACGCGTAGCCCTCGCGCTGCTGCAGGCGCGTGACTTCAGCCACGCCGGAAGGCACGAAGGTGGCGTCGGCGATGAACTGTCCCTTGCTCAGCTTGCGGTTGCGCAGCGTGATCTCGCACACGTCGAACTGCACGCCGCGCATCTTGAGGCGCTCGACCATGTCCTCGTACTTGGCGCCGTTCTTGTCCTTGGCGTCCTTCATGAGGAAGTCCACGCCTTGCGCATGCGACACCACCACGATCTTGGCGTTGGGATTGACCTCCAGGTGGTTGCCGATGTTGCGCAGGCCGTTGGAGGCCTGGCCGAGGCCTTCATTGAGGTGGTAAACGACCTTGTCCTGCCCGCCGCCGTTCAGGGACGCGCAGGCCGTGAGTCCGAGCAGCAGAGCCGCAATCGCAATGTGTCTCATGGTTTTCCTCCTCGTGGTTGGATGTCATTCCCGGGAAAGGCGCCAGTACTGGTACTTCATCGTAACCGCCGAGCCGGCGACGATGGCGAAGAAGGTGAGGATCGACCCCAGGGCCAGCGTGGAGAAGCCCGAAATGGCCTGGCCGATGGTGCAGCCCAGCGCGGTGATGCCGCCGAAGCCCATCAGCACCCCGCCGACCACGTGGTTGGCGGTGTCCTCGGCATCGCGGAAGCCCTCCCAGCGGAAGCTGCGGGTCGCCACGGCGTAGGCGGCCGAGCCGGCGATGACTCCGAGCGCCGAGGCGATGCCGTAGGTAACGATTTTCGACTTGTCGGTCCACAGCATGAGGTACTCGAGGGTGAACGCCATGGGGGAGACGAACGAGAACGACTCCATGCGTCCGGTGTTCGTGGCGACGAAGGCCTCCTGCAGCGTATTCGGATCCTCGGCCACGTGGCCGATCACGCCGCTCACGTACCAGCCGCCTATCACCACCAGCCCGGTTACCACGCCCCCCAGCGTGTAGTCGAAGCTCGAGCGGAAATCCTTGCTCCTGTAGATGAAGGCCAGCATGCCGCCGCCCACCACCGCGGCGAGGATCGCCGTCCACGCGGGTTTGCTGACGCTCGAGATCGAAGCAAGGAGCGAAGGCAGATCCTGCCCCTGCGGGATCATGATCGCGGCGCGCTCCAGCACGTTGACGCGGAACGCGCCGAACAGGCCGCGCAGCGTCATGTAGGCGGCGATGCCCAGGAACACATACACCACCAGCGACTTGAGATTCCCCGTGCCCACGCGGATCAGCGTCTTCGACCCGCAGCCCGAGCCCAGCGTCATGCCCACGCCGAACAGGAAGCCGCCGACGAGGTAGGACAGCCAGGTGAAGTTGGGCGTGGCGTAG
>CBDDSA010000227.1:0-2940 GCA_965233185.1 uncultured bacterium | reverse complement strand
CTGGAGAACGCCGGGATGACTTGCGAGATCACGCCGAACCCGGGAAGCGCGATGATGTACACCTCGGGATGGCCGAAGAACCAGAAGATGTGCTGGTAGAGCACCGGGTCGCCGCCGCCCGCGGCGTTGAAGAAGGTGGTGCCGAAGTGCCGGTCGGTGAGCGTCATGGTGACCGCGCCGGCCAGCACCGGCATCGCCGCTACCAGCAGGTACGCGGTAATCAGCCAGGTCCAGCAGAACAGCGGCATCTTCATCAGCGTCATCCCCGGGGCGCGCATGTTGAGGATGGTGGTGATGATGTTGATCGAGCCGAGGATCGAGCTCATGCCGAGGATGTGAACGGCGAAGATGGTGAGGTCCATGCCGATGCCCATCTGCACCGTGAGCGGCGCGTACATCGTCCAGCCCACGCCCGGCGCGCCGCCCGGCATGAAGAACGACAGCACCAGCAGGGTGGCGGCGAACGGCAGCAGCCAGAAGGACCAGTTGTTCAGGCGCGCGAACGCCATGTCGGGCGCGCCGATCTGCATCGGGATGAGCCAGTTCGCGAACCCGACGAACACCGGCATGATGGCGCCGAACACCATGATCAGGCCGTGCATGGTGGTCATCTGGTTGAAGAAGTCCGGATTCACCAGCTGCAGGCCCGGCGAGAACAGCTCCAGCCTGATCATCACCGCCATCAGCCCGCCGAGCGAGAACATGACGAAGCTGAACCACAGGTACATCGTGCCGATGTCCTTGTGGTTGGTGGTGGTGACCCACCGCATCAGGCCGCTGTAGCCGCCGTGGTGGTCGCCATGCCCGTGGGCATGGTCATGGTCGTGGTCGTGGACGACTGCGCTCATTCCGTATGTCTCCTAAAGCCTATTTTCTGCGCGCCTTGACTTCGGCCGGCTGCACTTCGCTTGCCTTGTTCCCCCACGACCGGCGCGTGAACGTGATGACCGCCGCGATATCGGCATCGCTCAGCTGCTTGAAGGACTGCATCGCGGTGTTGGGCTTGCCGTTCAGCACCACGTCGATCTGCCCCGCTTCCGGGCCGTTGACCACCTTGGAGCCCGCCAGCGGCGGGAAGGCGGGCGGCGCCCCGCGGCCGGTCGCCTGGTGGCAGGCGACGCAGTTGGTGGCATAGACCTTCTCGCCGCGCTGCACCAGCTCCTGCAGCGGGAACGACCTGGTGTCTTCCTCGGCCGCCTTGGCGACTTTCTGCTTCTGCTCGCCCACCCACTTGCCGTAGTCCTCGGCCGAGACCACGCGCACGACGATGGGCATGAAAGCGTGCTCCTTGCCGCACAGCTCGGTGCACTGGCCGCGGAAGGTGCCGATCTGCTCGGGCCGGAACCAGAGGTCGCGCAGAAATCCGGGGATCGCGTCCTGCTTGGCGCCGAACGCCGGAATCCACCAGGCGTGTACCACGTCGGCCGCGGTGGTGATGACGCGGATTTTCTTGCCGACCGGCACCACCATCTCGTTGTCGACTTCCAGCAGGTAGTTCTCGCCCTTGGGCGCGCGGCCCTCGATCTGATCGCGCGGCGTGGCGAGCGTGGACAGGAAGCTGATGCCCTCGCCCTCGCCGTTGATGTAATCGTAGCCCCACTTCCACTGGTAGCCGGTCACCTTGACGGTGATGTCCGCGGCCGAAGTGTCCTTCTGCGCGATGACCACCTTGGTGACCGGCAGCAGCATGCCGACCAGGATCACCGCAGGGATCACCGTCCAGATGATCTCGACCGCGGTGTTCTCGTGGAACTGCTCGGCCTTGTGGCCGCGCGACTTGCGGTGCGCCCAGCACGAATAGAACATCGCCCCGAACACGCCCACGAAAATGACGATGATCAGCCACATCACGAGCTGGTGCAGCCAGTCGATGTCGGCCGCCATCTTCGACGCCGGCGTCTGGAAGTACCAGGCGATGGCATGGGCCGGAGCCGCGAGGCCGAGACCCAGAAGGCCGGCCAGGGCGGACAGGATTTTCAAACCCCTCATTTGTTCGTTCCCCGAATCAGATCCGCAGTCTCTTTTGCAGCTGGGCGGCAAACTCGACGCGGCGCTCTGCGTCCAGGTGCCTGCCGAGCTGCAGCTCTTCCCCAGCGCCGCGCAGCACGACCAAATCCGCTTCCACGTACACCCGCGCCTGGCGCGCTTCCACTTGATAGCGCGACATCCTGTCGGCCTCGGCCACTTCGATCGTCAGGCGGCCGCCCGCCAGCTCGATGCGCTCGTAATCCGCGGCGCGCCGCGCGTACGCCAGGTAGGCCACCCCCAGCGCGGCGATCTCCAGCCCGGCGAACGGCAGCACCAGCCAGGCACCCGCCAGGGCGAACGCTGCGCCGATCGCCAGGGTCAGCGCCGCCAGCGCGCCGAATACGCCGGCGAGCCCAGCCGGAGAGATCGAGCAGTTTCTCTTGAGGATCAGGCTGAAGCCGGCATTCCCGTCGCGGAATGGCAGCTCGCGCGCCACATCTGGAGGGGTGCTCAACAAGCCTGCAAAAGTATCACAAATGAATGCGCCCTCTCAAGAAACGCTCTTGAAAACACGAACTGTTTTCACTTCGCTGGCTTTCCAGGCATGCCCGTACACCACCTCGTATGTCGCTCGCGGCCTGTCGCCGAGCGCGCGACGCAGCTCGGCGGCGAAACGGCGGCCGGCAAGCCCGCGCGGCCGGTCGGCGCGTGCGCTGGTTTGTCCGCTGGCGCGCAGGTCGGCAAGCAGCCGCCCGGTGTCGGCGTAGTCGATAGAGAGCATTTCCATGTCCATCACCGGATTCGATAGCCCGGCGGCAAGCAGCATGTCGCCCAGGTCGTGCATGTCGATGAAACGGTGAACCCGCTGCGTGCCGGCGGCGGCGCGCAGCTCCTTCAGGGAATCGGGGCCGAGCGTGCTGAACATCAGCAGGCCGCCGGGCGCGAGCACCCGGCGGAACTCGCGGAAAGCAC
>CBDDSA010000226.1:0-2601 GCA_965233185.1 uncultured bacterium | reverse complement strand
GATCGCTGGCGGCATCCCGCAACTCTGCCAACGGCTCGAGGTCTCCGAGCCAGAGCTGCACAGGTGGCTCAGCAATGAGGAAGTCTGCCCGCTGCCTTCGTTCCTGAAGGCGGTCGACATCGTCCTGGAGAGCGAGCGCGGCTTCGCCGCCATCTTCTCCGGCAAGCCCCCCGAAGACAACGGCTCGCCGCGCTAGGCAGTCGGCCTGCAATCTTTGGCCGGTCCGCGCGGCACCGCTGCGCACCAACGGGGGGCCGGCCGCGGCGCGGATACCCGCTATCATTCGCGCTTTGCGCAAAAGGCCCATTCGTGCCGCAGGGTCCCGACACTACGCTGAGCGCCGACTGGGGCAGCCAGGCCCTGGAGGTGCACGACACGGGTCCGCTTCTCGTCGACGAGGGCGACCTGGTGCGGTGGCTTAGCGCGCAGTTCCAGACCTACCCCGGATGCTCCGCGGTCAGCGTCGAGCAGGTGATCCGCCTCGAGGTGCCGGATTCGCAAGGCTGCAACTGGTCGCGGACGCTTTTCCTGAATTCCTCGGGCGCTTCGCCCGTCGACTATGGCCCCGCTTATGCCGCCATCGTCGAAGCGGGTCGAAAGGCGTTCAATCTGCGGGAACCCGACCCCACCGGACGCTGACCAGCGTCAACGGCAGCACCCCCAGGGAGGCGTCATCGAGCCCGAACAGGAACACGGGAAGGATCCCAGCGAAGAGGTCGCGGCGTGGCTGCAGGAAGTCGGCCAGCGGCGGCCCGGCCCGCAGGCGCCGGCCGAATCGAGCGATGAGCTGCTCGCGCACCTGGAGCGGCTCTCGGGTACGAAGATCCGCACCCGCGAGGACATCCACGTCTTCCTGGGCACGGTTGCGCGCAAGGCCCGGCAGAGGCGCGCCAGCGCCCGGGGGAAGAACGTCCTGCTCGGCGCGCTGCTGGTGATTGCCATCCTGCAGTACTACTTCATCGACGTGCAGCTGCAGATTCTTTCGCAGCCCTCGCTGACGGTTTTCCTGCCGGCCAGGCACCTCGGCAGCTAGCCGCCCCGCTATTCGAAGGCGACGTCCACCTGGGCAATCTGCTCGTCGTATTGCGCGATGAGCACATGCAGCGCGGAGCGGTTGCCGCGCTTCGCGGCGTCTTCGATCAGCCTTGCGATCGTGGCGACGCGCACGAACCCGTACGATCCGGAAACGCCCTTGATGCGGTCGCCAAGCAGGCGCAGGCCTTCGAGATCGTCCGATTGCAGCAGCACGCGCAGCGCGTGCAGGTCCTTGCGCCGGTTCTCCAGGAAAGCCGGCAGCAACTCCTCGAATTCCTTCGGGACAACAACGACATGCGCGTTCTTGGGCACTCGCTCGGCGGCGCTTTTTGTCGACCTGGCCATATTGCGCACGCGCGGCCGCGCGGTCAACATGGCGGGAACCAGCCGGCTAGGGGGCAAGGCCATGGACATCCTGGAGCACTTTCGGCATGCGCGGCGCATGGAAACCGTTCCGCAGGGGACGACGCTGTTCAATGCCGGTGACATTGCCGACTTCATGTATGTGCTGATGGAGGGCCAGGCGAACATCATGGTGGGGCGCACCATCGTCGAAGTCGCGGGGCCGGGCTCGCTGCTCGGCGAGATGGCGCTGGTCGACCGGCAGCCGCGCAGCGCGACGGTGGTGACGCGGAGCCCCTGCCGGCTCGTGGCGATCGACCCGGAGCACTTCGACCTGCTGGTCCAGGAAGCCCCGGCGTTCGCCAGGCATGTCCTGCAGGTGATGGCGCGGCGCCTGCGGCGGATGAACGAGAATCTCAGCGCCACCCAGCCGATCGGGGGCGTGAACGTCAGGGTGACCGCGAACACCTCGCGCTCGATGGAGGAGGCAGCCGACCAATCGAGCCGCGCTGCTTCGCGCGGCGAGGTGCGCCCTAGCTAGACCCCGCCGGGCGTTCCTCGATCCGGCGCGCGCCGTTTCGGCGCATCAGCTCGATGATGCGCTGCCTATCCTCGCCGGGCTGGACGTCGATGCTCAGCATGCAAGCGTGCCCAAGGCCGTGCGCCGCCGCATCGAGATGCTCCGCAACGGGGCGCAGCTCGAGGCCGGCGATACCGGCGTTCGAAAGCCCGCGCAGCGCGCTTCGCGCCTGGTCCACGCTGTCGAACAGCGCGACGAGCGCCTGACCTTTCCTCATGCCACGCAGCTTCGCAAGTTCCATGCCGGCGCAAAACCGGAAACTATAATTCCGAACGTCAAACGATCGGGGAGGGCGGGTGGAGCCGACGCTGCGGGTGGTGCGCTGTCCTTGCTGCAAGGGGCCGCTCTATACCCTGAGCACGCTTTCGCCTCGCGCCGAGGCCGGCTGGCAGCTCACCAAGGACAGCCCGCAGATCCAGAAGGACAGGGACGGCCCGTTCATGAAGTGCGCGCGCTGCTCGCGGCGCATCGCCATCGTAAGAATGCGCAAGAAGCCCGGCACGCCGGACTTCGAGGTGGCCGCGAACCAGAAGTGCGACCAGATCCTTCGCTAGAATCGCCCGCATGCTTCTCGTGACCGGCGGGGCCGGGTTCATCGGCTCCAATTTCGTGCTCTCGACGATCGCCCAGACCGGCGAGCCGAT
>CBDDSA010000225.1:0-5961 GCA_965233185.1 uncultured bacterium | reverse complement strand
CACCGACAGGCCCGACAGCACCGCGAGCGCGGTGCGCGCGCCGACGCCCGAGATGCGGATGAGCTGGCGAAACGTCGCGCGCTCCTCCAGCGTGGCGAAGCCGAAAAGGATATGCGCGTCTTCGCGCACGACGAGGTGGGTATAGAGCGTGACGGGCTCGCCGGTGGCCGGAAGGCTGTAGAAGGTGCTCATCGGGACGTCGATTTCGTAACCGATGCCGGAAACATCCACCAGCACCTGCGGCGGCTGCTTGCCGGCGAGCCTGCCGGTCAAGCGGCCGATCACACCAGCCTGCCTTTCCGGATGCGGAAAAATTTCGTCTCGAGCTTGCCCAGGGCGCGCCCGTGCGCGTGGCAGATGGCGCACGCGAGCGCGTCGGCGGCGTCGGGCGAGGGGTCGCCCGGCAGCCCGAGCAGGCGCCGCACCATGTGCTGCACCTGCTCCTTGTTCGCATGGCCCTTGCCGACCACCGACTGCTTGACCTGCAACGCGGTGTACTCCGCGACCGGAAGGCCGGCGATCACCGCGGCGCAGATGGCGGTGCCGCGCGCCTGGCCCAGGGCAAGGGTGGATTGCGGGTTGACGTTGACGAAGACCTTCTCGACCGCCACCTCGACCGGCCCGTGCAGCGCAATTACCTCGTTCAGGCCTTCGAGGATCGCCTTGAGCCGCACGGCAAGATCGCCGGCGCCCGACTTCACGCAGCCGCTCGTCACGTAGTGCAGCTTCGATCCCGCGCTCTCGATCACGCCGAAGCCGGTGACCTGGAGTCCGGGATCGATGCCGAGGATCTTCAGTCGATCACCGCGGTGGTGTAGACGTCCTGGACGTCGTCCAGGCTTTCGAGGGCGTCGAGCAGCTGGCGCATGCGCCCGGCCTCCTCGCCGCCCATCGCCGCCTCGGCACTCGGCTTCATGGTGATCTCGGCGAGCTCGGGCTTGAGGCCGGCCTTGTCGAGCGCCGCCTTCACCGCGACGAAGTCGCCCGGCGCGCTGATGAGCTCGACCGAGCCGTCCTCGTGCTTCACCACGTCCTCGGCGCCGGCGTCGAGCGCAGCTTCCATCACGCGGTCCTCGCTGGTGCCGGGAGCGAACACGAACTGGCCGCAATGCTTGAAAAGGTAGGCCACGGAGCCGTCCGAGCCCATGTTGCCGCCGTTCTTCGTGAAGGCGTGACGCACCTCGGCCACCGTGCGCGTGCGGTTGTCGGTGAGGCAGTCCACCATCACCGCGGCGCCGCCCGGCCCGTAGCCCTCATAGCGCGCTTCCTCGTACGTCACGCCATCCAGCGCGCCGCTGCCGCGCTTGATCGCGTTCTGCACGCTGTCCTTCGCCATGTTGGCTTCGCGCGCCTTGTCCATGGCTAGGCGCAGCCGCGGGTTGGTGCCGGGGTCGCCGCCGCCGAGCCGCGCCGCCACCGTGATCTCCTTGATGAGCCGCGTGAACACCTTGCCTTTCTTGGCATCCGCCGCGGCTTTGCGGTGCTTGATATTCGCCCATTTGCTGTGTCCCGCCATAGTATGATTTTACGTCATGCCTTCGCCTCTCCTCGTCGCCAAGAGCGACAAGGCGGAGCTGGCGCTCCTGCCCGCCCTCGCCAACCGCCACGGCCTGATCACCGGCGCGACCGGCACCGGCAAGACGGTGACGCTGCAGGCGCTAGCACAACGCTTCTCCGCCATCGGCGTGCCTGTGTTTCTGTCCGACGTGAAGGGCGACCTTTCGGGCATCGGCAAGGCCGGCGGCACGCATCCGAAGGTCGCGGAGCGGTTCAAGACGCTGAAGCTCAAGCCCGACTTCACGGCGTGCCCGGTGGCTTTCTGGGACGTCTATGGCAAGAGCGGCCACCCGGTGCGGGCCACCGTGTCCGACATGGGCCCGCTGCTGCTCGGGCGCATGCTCGGCCTCAACGAGACGCAGGAAGGCGTGCTCAATCTCGTCTTCAAGATCGCCGACGACGGCGGCCTGCTGCTGCTCGATCTCAAGGACCTGCGGGCGATGCTGCAGCACGTCGGCGATAACGCCGCCAAATACAAGACTGCCTACGGGAATGTTTCCGCGGCCTCCATCGGCGCCATCCAGCGCGGCCTGCTGGCGCTGGAAAGCCAGGGCGCGGCGCAGTTCTTCGGCGAGCCGATGCTGGATATCCACGACCTGATGCAGGCGCGCGAGGCCAAGGGAGTGGTGAACATCCTTGCCGCCGATCAGCTCATGAACTCGCCGCGGCTGTATTCCAGCTTCCTGCTGTGGCTGCTGGCGGAGCTGTTCGAGCAGTTGCCCGAGGTGGGCGACCCCGACAAGCCCAGGCTGGTGTTCTTTTTCGACGAGGCGCACCTGCTGTTCGACGAGGCGCCCAGGGCGCTGCAGGACAAGGTGGAGCAGGTGGTGCGCCTCATCCGCTCGAAGGGCGTGGGGGTGTACTTCGTGACCCAGAACCCGCTCGACATCCCGGACGCGGTGCTCGGGCAGCTCGGCAACCGCGTGCAGCATGCGCTGCGCGCCTACACGCCGCGCGACCAGAAGGCGGTGAAAACCGCCGCCGAGACGCTGCGGCCCAATCCGAAGTTCAAGGCGGAGAAGGTCATCACCGAGCTCGGCGTGGGCGAGGCGCTGGTGTCATTCCTCGACGAGAAGGGCCGGCCGTCGGTGGTGGAGCGCGCCTTCATCGTGCCGCCGGGAAGCCAGCTCGGCCCGCTCACCGCGGAAGAGCGCAAACAGCTCCTCGAGTCCTCGGACCTCTACGGGCACTACGAGAAGACGGTCGACCGGGAATCGGCCTACGAGAAGCTCAAAGCGCGCGCGGAAGAGCATCTGCCGGAGAAGCCCAAAGCGGCCGGACGGACGCCACAGACTCTGCTTGAGGCGATGACCAGGAGCGCGGCCCGCAGCGTCGGCTCCGAACTGGGCCGACAGGTGCTGCGCGGCGTACTGGGCTCGATCCTCGGCGGCAAGCGGCGTTGACCCCGGCGGCGTACCGCGGCTGGGGCATCGCCTTCGCCGTGGTCGGCGTCCTCGCGTTCTCCCTGCGCCCCATCCTGATCAAGCTGTCCTACGCGGCGCACCCGGTCAGTCCCACGACGCTGCTGTTTCTGCGCATGACGCTGTCGCTGCCGTTTTTCCTCGTGATCGGCTGGTGGCTGCGCGCCCAGCAGCCGCGGCTCACGATGCGCGACTGGGGCAATGTCGGCCTGCTGGGCTTCCTGGGCTACTACGGCGCGTCTTTTCTGGACTTCCTCGGGCTGCAGTACGTGGGCGCGGGCGTCGGGCGGCTAATCCTGTTCCTGTTCCCTACCCTGGTGCTGCTGCTGTCCTTTTTCTTTCTGGCCAAGAGGCCCTCGGGGTGCGAGCTGATCGCGCTGGCGACAAGCTATGCCGGCATCGCCCTGGTGGTGTCCAGCCAGGCGGCGCCCAGCGCCGAGGGGCGACTGTTCCTGTTCGGAGCGCTGCTCATCTTCGGCGGCGCGCTGCTTTACGCCGTCTACCTCGTGGCTGGCAGCCAGGTGGTGAAACGCGTGGGCTCGATGCGCTTCACCGCCTATAGCATGGCAATCTCGTCGGTCCCGGCTATGCTGCAATTCGCGCTGCTGGAGCCGGCGGGCGCGCTCGACCTGCCGGCCGCGGTCTGGGGCTATGCCGGCGTGCTCGCCACCCTGAGCACGGTGCTGCCGGTGTTTCTGCAGGCGGAAGCGCTGAAACGCATCGGCGCGAACCATTTCGCGCTGATCGGGGCGGTCGGCCCGCTGAGCGTCGCCGTCACCAGCGCGCTCGGCCTGGACGAGCCGTTTACCTGGGTGCAGGCGCTCGGCGGCCTGCTGGTCATCTCGGGCGTGCTGCTGGTCTCTGTGAAAAGGAGCTGAAGATGGATCTGGGAATACGCGGCAGGACCGCGCTGGTATGCGCGGCCTCGAAGGGCCTTGGCAAGGGCTGCGCCATCTCGCTCGCGCGCGAGGGCGTCAATCTTGTGCTCACCGCGCGGGGCAAGGAGGCGCTGGACGCAACCGCTGGGGAGATCGTTGCCGCACACAAGGTCAGCGTGAAAACCGTCGTCGGCGATATCACGACCGCCGAAGGCCGCGAAGCCGCGCTGAAGGCCTGTCCATCGCCCGACATCGTGATCACCAATGCCGGCGGTCCGCCGCCGGGCGACTTCCGCGCCTGGGATCGCGACGCCTGGGTCAGGGCGCTGGAGGCGAACATGATCACGCCCATCCTGCTCATCCGCGCGGTGGTCGACACGATGATCGCCAAGCGCTTCGGTCGCATCGTCAACATCACCTCGGGCGCGGTGAAGCACCCGATCCCGGAGCTCGGCCTGTCCAATGGCGCCCGCACCGGGCTTACCGGGTTCATTGCCGGCCTGTCCCGCACCACGGTGCAGCACAATGTGACCATCAACAATCTGCTGCCCGGGCCCTTCGACACCGACCGGCTTCGCTCGAACCTGGAGTTCCACGCACAGAAGCTTGGCAAGACGAGCGAGGAGCTGGCACGCGTGCGCGCCGAGGCCAATCCCGCCAAGCGCTTTGGCAGCGCCCAGGAGTTCGGCGACGCCTGCGCCTTCCTGTGCAGCGCGCAGGCGGGCTTCATCACCGGGCAGAACCTGCTCATGGACGGCGGCGCTTACCCGGGAACGTTCTAGTGCAGATCAAGCGCATTGCCGGCGCACTGGGCGCCGAGATTCTCGGGGTGGACCTGTCCAAAGACGTGCCCGCGGAAGCCATTCGCGCGGCGTTGCTGGAGCACCAGGTGATCTTTTTTCGCGAGCAGCCGCTCACCCCGGCCCAGTTCCTGGCATTCGCGGGGCGTATGGGCCGGCCGGTCGAGTACCCCTTCGTCAAGGGCATCGAGGGCTTCCCGGAAGTGATCGAGGTTAAGAAGCTCGAGCACGAGCGCCACAACTTCGGCGGCGTCTGGCACTCGGATACCGCGTACCTCGACGAGCCGCCCATGGGCTCGATGCTGCTCGCCCGCGAGGTGCCGCCGCAGGGCGGCGACACGCTGTTCGCCAGCCAGTACCTCGCCTACGAGTCGCTCTCGCAGGGCATGCGGCGCCTGCTCGATGGCCTGGTCGCCGTGAACTCCTCGTCGAAGGCGGACGTTACGCGCACGCGCGAGGACAGGGTGAAAGACTATCCGAGGCACTACGAGGCCGAGCATCCGGTGGTGCGCACCCATCCGGAGACCGGCCGCAAGGCGCTTTACGTCAATTACGGGCACACCGTGCGCTTCCGCGGCATGACCGAGGAGGAAAGCGCGCCGCTGCTGGAGTACCTGTTCCGACACCAGGTGCAGCCCGAGCTCACCTGCCGCTTCCAGTGGCGCGTCGGCTCGCTCGCGTTCTGGGACAACCGCTGCACCCAGCACAACCCGATCAACGACTACCACGGACACCGGCGCATCATGCACCGCATCACGCTCGCCGGCGAGCGCCCGATTTGATCGCAGTTTCTTTTTAGGCTTTAAGGGCCGCGAGTACGCGCTCCGGCGTGAAGGGCATGTGGTAGAGGCGCTTGCCGGTCAAGGCGAAGAACCCGTTCGCAACCGCGGGCGCGGTACCCGGTAAGCCTCGTAAGGCGCCGGGGTTGACGGCCAGGGTGGCATCCGCGGCGGCCCGGTAGTTGTGCACCCGGATTTTTCCGCTGCGGCGGTCCACCGAGGTCTCCGCCACGGAAGCGATCAGGGAGCCGAACCGGGCGCAAAGGCGCCGTACTCTGCGAAAGCGAGGCCGAGCGCCAGGCGAAACGCCAGCGGATCGGCCTTGTACGCGGGTACGCGTCGATGCCGTAGCGTTTTGCCTCCTCCCAGGATCCGCTACTGTACAGCGCGCCGGGCGTAAAATTGCCGCTCCAGGAGGCACTTCATGAACGCACCCGCGCAAGCCGGTCTCGCCGGCGTTTCACTGAAGGACCCGAAGCTTTTCCGCGAGCAGTGCTACATCGACGGCCAATGGGTCGGCGGCAAG
>CBDDSA010000224.1:0-24044 GCA_965233185.1 uncultured bacterium | reverse complement strand
GCTTCATCAACTGATCCCGCTGCGCCTCATCCAGATCAATCGCACTCGCCACTCGCATCGCCGCCTCCCGAGCTCATGTTATGGCTCTTGGATCGGGCACAATAACGTTAGTTCCATTAACTGCGAAGCACTACACTAGCTACCCGGCGTGAAGAGCTGGATGACCTTGTCGTAGTTCTCCATGCCGCCGGCCTTTTCCATGCGCTCCTTCATGCGCACCAGGCTGGCCGAGCGGGCGCCCTCGAAGAAACGTCTGGAGGCCTCGGGCGACTGCGCCACGGTCTTGATGCCGCGCTTCTTGAGCTCGGTCTCCTCCTTTTTCCACAGCGCCTGCAGGTCGTTCAGGCTCTCGGTCTCGTGCTGGATGGCAATGCGCTGCAGGATTTCGCGCGTCTTGGGCGACAGCGCGCTCCATTTCTTCATGTTCACCAGGATCACGAGATCGGTGGAGAAGAAATCGGGCAGGATGCGGTACTTCAGGTAGCGGTCCCAGTTCAGGTCCATCAGCCCGATCTGCGTCCAGGCGCTCATTTCGACCGTGCCGCGCTCCAGCGCCGTGTACAGGTCGGGCGAGTTGACGTTGATCACCTGGGCGCCCAGGTAGTTCGTGAGGAACGCGTTGTAGATGGGGTGGCCGCGCACCTTGAAGCCCTTGATGTCGATGTGGCCGGTCGCGTCGAGCTTGGGCTCCTTGGTCGACCAGAGGTTGAAGCGGATGCCGCTGTCGACCCAGCCCAGCATCACCACGCCCATGCGCTTCTGGTGGATCTGGTTGAACAGCTCCGTGCCGCCGTTCTTGCGCGCCGTCGGGCCGTCGATGGTGGAGGCCGACATGGCATCGCATTCGGGCACCGTCGCGGCGTAGAACGCGCAGGCGGTGTACACCATGTCCACCACGCCGTCGCGCACCGCGCCGGGCTGCTGCATCATCGGGATGGCCTCGGGGCCGCCGCGTACCTGGATGGTGAACACGCCCTTGCCCGCGGCGTTGGCCTTCTTCACGTACTCGAGAAAGCTGCGCGAATAGACCAGCGAGGCCGGAAACACGTGCGTGGCGCTGATGGTGTCGGCCGGCATCGCCGGGGCCGCCGCCAGCGCGCCGGCGAGCGCCGCCGCCAGCGAAAGAATCCGTTTCATTTCCCCTCCTCCGGTTGTCCGAACGTCGCGCGGCATCTTACCATCCCGACCAGTGACGACGGTCTTTTCCGCCTTCGAGCGCACCGCCCGCGCGCACGGCTCCAGGCCCTTCCTGCAGGTCTTCCCCGAAAAGATCGAGTACAGCTACGCGCAGGCGCTGCGGCTCGCGCGCGACATTGCGGCGCGCTACCGCGCCGCCGGCTACCGGCCCGGCCAGCGCGTGGCGCTGCGCCTGCCGAACTGCCCGGAGTTCCTGCTGCATTTCCTCGCCCTGAACTCGCTGGGCGTCTCGGTATTGCCGCTGAGCCCGGACGCGCGCGCTGCCGAGCTCGACTACGTGCTGGCCCACGGCGAAGCGAGCGCGGTCATGACGCGCGACAACCTCGATGCTCCCCCCGCCGCCCCGGCGGCGGGTAATGCGCGCGAGTGCGCCCTCCTCTACACCTCGGGCACCACCGGCAAGCCCAAAGGCTGCCTGCTCAGCGACTTTTACTTCCTCAACGTCGGCCAGCGCTACCTGGATGAAGGCGGCCTGTGCGCAATCCGCCCGGGCGCCGAGCGGTTGATCACGCCGCTGCCGCTGTTCCACATGAACGCCCTTGCGGTGTCCACCACGGCGATGATCCTGGCCGCCGGCTGCGTGGTGCAGCTGGACCGCTTCCATCCCAAGACCTGGTGGCGCGACGTCGCCGAGTCCGGCGCCACCATCGTGCACTATCTGGGCGTGATGCCCGCCCTGCTGCTGTCGCTGGAGCCTTCGCCGCTCGACCGGGCGCACCAGGTGCGCTTCGGCTACGGCGCCAACGCCAACCCCAAGGACCACGCGGCGTTCGAGGCGCGCTTCGGCTTTCCTTTGATCGAGGCCTGGGCCATGACCGAGACCGGCGGCGGCGCGGTGATCGCTGCGAGCCGCGAGCCGCGGCACGTGGGCACGCGGTGCATTGGCAGGCCAAGAGAAGGTTTGCAGGTCAAGCTTGTCGATGAGAGCGGCACGGAAGTTTCTCCGGGTGACCCAGGGGAGCTGCTCGTGCGGCAGGCCGGGGCGGACCCCCGGCGCGGCTTCTTTTCCGGCTACCTGAAGGACGAGGCGGCCACCGAGGAGGCCTGGCGCGAGGGCTGGTTCCATACCGGCGACGCGGTGCGCCGCGGGCCCGACGGACAGCTGCATTTCGTCGACCGGCGCAGGAACATCATCCGCCGCGCCGGCGAAAACATCGCCGCGCTGGAAGTCGAGGCCGCGCTCGCCGGCCACCCGGCGGTAAAGCAGGTGGCGGTGATCGCGGCGCCCGACGAGGTTCGCGATGAAGAGGTGCTCGCCTGCGTGGTCCTCAACGCCAGCCACGCGCCGAGCGCCGAGACCGCGGCTGCCATCCAGACCTGGTGCCTGGAGCGGCTCGCCTACTTCAAGGCGCCCGGGCACGTCGCCTTCATCGACGAGCTGCCGACCACGTCCACCAACAAGGTGCAGAAGGCGCGCCTGGCCGACTACCCGCTCGACCCGCAGCGGCGCTTCGACCTGCGGGCGCGCAAGCGCCGGCCGGCATGAGGCAGGGCTACGACGGCGTGGTGGTGGCGGCGCCGGTCACGGTGCCCTACGTCCGCTACTCCATCCGCTCGGCCCACTGGTGGCTCGCCCGCGCCTTTGCAGAAGTACTGAAAACAGCGGGATTGCACAAGGCACAGATCGACGGCCTCACCGTCTCGAGCTTCACGCTCGCGCCCGACACCGCGATCGGACTCACCCAGCACCTGGGCTTGTCGCCGCGCTGGCTGGACCATATCCCCCTGGGCGGCGCAAGCGGCGTGGTGGCGCTGCGCCGTGCCGCGCGCGCGGTGCAGGCGGGCGACGCTGAGATGGTCGCGTGCATCGCCGGCGATACCAACCATGTCGACTCGTTTCGCCTTACGCTAGCCAACTTCAGCCAGTTCGCGCGCGACGCGGTCTATCCGTACGGCGCCGGCGGCCCGAACGCGAGCTTCGCCTTCCTCACCGCCTATTACATGCGCCTGCACGGCGCGCAGCCGGAAGATTTCGGCAAGCTGTGCGTTGCGCAGCGCGCCAACGCGCTCAAGTACCCGCCGGCGCTTTTCAGGAAGCCCCTGTCGCTGGAGGAGTACCTCTCGGCGCGCCTGATCGCCGAGCCCCTGCGCCTGTTCGACTGCGTCATGCCTTGTGCCGGCGCAGAAGCCTTCCTGGTGCTGTCGGAGAGGAAAGCCAAAGCCCTGAAGATGCCCTTCGCGCGCCTGCTCGGCACGATCGAGCGGCACAACGCCTTCTCCTCCGACCCGGTGCAGATGCGCGCCGGCTGGGCGCTCGAGCGCGAGGCGCTTTATGCGCAGGCCGGCTGCCGGCCGCAGGACGTGAGCTTCGTCCAGACCTACGACGACTACCCGGTGATCACTCTCCTGCAGCTGGAGGACCTGGGGTTCTGCGGGAAAGGCGAAGGTCCGGCGTTCGTGCGCCGCCATGGCTTCACCTGGGACGGCGATTTCCCGCTCAACACCTCGGGCGGCCAGCTTTCCGCCGGCCAGGCGGGCGCGGCGGGCGGCTTCGTCGGCATGGTCGAGGCCATCCGGCAGCTCACCGGACAGGCCGCGGGGCGGCAGGTGCGCAAGGCGAAGCTCGGGCTCGTCAGCGGCTTCGGCATGATCAACTACGACCGCGGCCTGGGCAGCGGCGCCGCGATCCTCGGCGCATGAGCACCAGGAAGAAAAATCCCATCCTGCGCACACGGCTGCCGACGCTGCCGCCCGCGGCGCGCAGCCGGGTCGCGCTCGGCCTCACCGCCGCCGCGGCGCTCGGCCGCTTCGAGCTGCAGCAATGCCGCGACTGCGGCGCGGTGCAGTACCCGCCGCGCGAGGCCTGCCAGCAGTGCCTTTCCATACGCCTGGCCTGGAAGGCGCAGAAAGGAAACGGCGAGCTGCTCGCCGCAACCGTCCTGCACCATAGCAACGACCTGTTCTTCCGCGAGCGGCTGCCGTGGCGCCTGGGACTGGTCAAGCTCGACAGCGGGCCCACCGTGGTCGCCCACCTGCACGGCGCCGTTCCCGCCGCACCGGCCGGGGTGCGCGTTGGTGCGCGCCTGGACCGCGCCGGACAGGCGGTGCTGTTCGCACTACCCGACAAGGAGACACCCGATATGGCCGACGATCGCCAGCTGCGCGAGCTCACCTGCGATCCCAGATCCCGCAAGCTGCTGGTTACCGACGGCAAGAGCGCCGTGGGCCAGGCGCTGGTCAAGGCTCTCGCCGCCGCGGGCGCGGAGCTCATCTGGGTGGGCTACGCCGAGCCCTGGAAGAAGTTTGCGGGATTCGACGAGCTGAAGGCCATCGCGCAGGTCACGCTGGTGCCGCTGGATCTCACCGATTCCAGGAACGTGCAGGCGCTGGCCGCCGAGATCGGCGCGAAAGTGGACATCCTGGTGAACAACGCCGAGCACCACCGCACTTTCGGCATCGGCAACCGCCCGGGCGTGGAAACCGCGCGTGCCGAGATGGACGTGAACTACTTCGGCCTGCTGCGCCTGGCGCAGGAGTTCGGGCCGGCGATGCGATCGCGCGGCGCCGACGGCCTCACGAGCGCGGTGGCGTGGGTCAACCTGCTGTCGATCTACGCGCTCGCGAACTTCCCGCCGCATGGCACGTTCTCCGCCTCCAAGGCCGCGGCGCAGTCGCTGGCGCAATGCCTGCGCGCCGAAATGCGCCCGGCGGGCGTGCGGGTGGTCAACGTGTTCCCCGGGCCCATCGACGACGAGTGGAACCAGCTGCTGCCGCCGCCCAAGGTGGCGCCCGCGGCGCTCGCCTCGGCGATCGTCAAAGCGCTGCGCGAAGGCCTGGAGGACGTATACCCGGGCGATGTGGCGCAGGAATGGCTGGAGCGCTGGCGCGATAATCCCAAGGCCTTGGAACGAGAACTGTCCTCATGAGCACGCTTTCGCAATTCACGCAGGCTTACGCCTCGGGCAAGATCCGCGTGGTCGACCTCACGCAGACGCTGTCGCCCGAATTCCCGCATATCTCGCTGCCCCCGGAGATGGGACAAGCCTGGCCGTTCCGCATCGAGGAGGTATCGCGCTATGACGAGCGCGGCCCGGCCTGGTACTGGAACAATTTTTCCTGCGGCGAGCACACCGGCACGCACTTCGACGCCCCGATCCACTGGGTGTCGGGGAAGGACCTGCCGCACAATGCCACCGACAGCATCCCGCCCGAGCGCTTCATCGGCCCGGCTTTCGTGCTGGATTGCAGCCAGGAGGCCGCAGGCGACGCGGATTTCCTGCTGACACGCAAGTTCATTCTCGACTGGGAAGCCAGGCATGGCCGCATCGCTGCGCGCTCATGGGTCCTCATGCGCACCGACTGGTCCAAGCGCAGCGACCCGGCGGCATACCAGAACTACGACGAGGAAGGCCAGCACACGCCCGGGCCGGACGTCGACGCGGTGAAGTTCCTGGTCGAGGAGCGCGACGTGCTGGGCTTTGGCACGGAGTCGATCGGCACGGATGCGGGCCAGGCCGCCCATCTGCGACCGCCCTATCCCTGCCATTACTTCATGCACGGCGCCGGCCGCTACGGGCTGCAGTGCCTCACCAATCTGGACCAGCTGCCGCCCACCGGCGCCGTGGTAGTGGCCGCCCCGCTCAAGATCCGCAACGGCAGCGGCAGCCCTTTGAGGGTCCTGGGACTCGTGGAGAGCATATGAGCCAATACAAGATCTGGTTCCAGGGCGCGACCGACCGCGTCCACATGGCCCCCTACATCGCCAAGGTCGAGGCGCACCTGAAAAGCGTCCTCGACCCGGAATTCTCGGCGACCTTCCACACCACCACGCCGCCCGCGACGACCACGCATTCCCTCACCGAGTTCCGCATCGCGGGCAACCTGATCCGCAACGCGGTGCAGGCCCAGAAGCAAGGCTACGCCGCCATGGCGATCACCCATTTCCAGGATGCCGGCCTCATGGAGGTGAAGTCGGTGGTCGACATTCCGGTACTGGGGCTCGGAGAAACCACGCTCCTCCACGCCTGCATGCTCGGCCGCAAGCTCGGCCTGGTGACCATCAACCCGGTGTTCATTCCCTGGCACGAGGAGCAGGTGATCCGCTACGGCCTGCAGCAGCGCGTGGTCGGCGTGCGCGCCGTCAACGCCACGGTGAAGGATTTCATCGACGCGTTTGCCTCCGCGGATGCCTACCAGAAGCTGCTGCCGCTCTGGGAAAAGGAGTGCCGCATCCTGCTGGATGCCGGCGCCGATGTCATCGTGCCCGCCGGCGGGCTGCCGATGATGCTCTACGGCTCGCAACGCGGCGCGAGCATCGACGGGGCGCCGATCGTCAACGGCATCACCGTCGTCGCGAAGACCGCGGAGATGTTCGTCAAGATGAAGGCCGGCGTCAGCCGGCGCTCCAACTTCGCCAAGCCGCCCGAGAAGGCCCTCAGGGAATTCCTGGAGTCCTGAGCGGATGAAGTGGGATCTCCTCATCAAGAACGTCCGCGTGGTGCGCCCGCGCGCCGTCGCGGTGGAGGAAGCCGACATTGCGATCACAGGCGAGAAATTCGCGCGCATAGGGCACAACCTGCCGCCTTCCGAGGCGCGCCGCGTTTACGACGCCAAGGGTCGGCTCGCCTTTCCCGGCGTCGTGGATGCGCACATGCATACCGGAATCTATGCACCGCTCGAGCAGGACGCGGTAAGCGAGAGCCGCGCGGCCGCCCAGGGCGGCGTGACCTCCAGCCTCAATTACTTCCGCAGCGGGCAGTATTACCTCAACAAGGGCGGCCCGTACGCCGAGCTCTTTCCCGAGGTGCTCGCGCTCTCGGCGGGACGCTTCCACGTCGACTACGGCTACCACCTGGCGCCGATGGATCGCACGCACATCTGCGAGATCTCCGACCTGGTGGAAAAGCACGGCGTGTGCTCGTTCAAGATCTTCATGTTCTACGGCTCGCACGGCCTGCACGGGCGCTCCGACAGCCAGCGCGATTTCCTGATGATCGGCCCGGAGGAGCGCTATGACTACGCGCACTTCGAGTTCGTCATGCGCGGCGTGCAGGCGGCGCGCGAGCGCCATCCTGCCAAGTCGGCGCATATCAGCCTGTCCCTGCACTGCGAGACCGCGGAGATCATGACCGCATATACGCGCAGGGTGGAGGCCGAGGGCAGGCTCGAGGGCCTGCCCGCCTACCACGCGGCGCGGCCGCCGCATTCCGAAGGGCTCGCGGTGTTCATCGCCGCTTACCTCGCCGACGAGGCCGCGCTGCCGAACATCAACCTTCTGCACCTGAGCTCGAGGAAAGCGCTGCACGCGGCGCTGCAGATGCAGGCGACGTTCCCGCACATCGACTTCCGCCGCGAGGTCACCATCGGCCACCTCATGCTGGACACCACCTCCAAGGCCGGCGTCCTCGCCAAGGTGAATCCGCCCATCCGCCCGCGCGAAGACGTGGAGTACCTCTGGGAGAAGCTGCTCGAAGGCAAGGTCGACTGGGTGGTAAGCGACCATGCCTGCTGCCGTCACGAGACCAAGGCGGCCAAGGCGAGCTTCGGCAACATCTGGCTCGCCAAGTCCGGCTTCGGCGGCACCGAGTACCTGCTGCCCGCGCTGGTGTCCGAGGGCACGCGCCGCGGGCTTTCGCTCAACCGGATCGCCGAGCTCACCAGCGCGAACCCGGCGAGCCGCTTCGGCCTTACCGCCAAGGGCGATATCGCCGAAGGCTTCGACGCCGACCTCGCGCTGGTGGACCCGAACGAGCCCTGGACCGTCCGCGCCGCCCAGTCCGAGTCGACGCAGGGCTATACGCCGTTCGAAGGCATCGAGCTCACCGCCCGGGTGAAAGCCACCTTCCTGCGCGGCGAGCTCGCCTGCGAGAACGGAAACCTCGTCGGCAAGCCGCGCGGCCGCTACCTCCATCGCCCCACCGCCTGACAACCCGATCCAAAACCCCGAGGAGGTCCTCCCTTATGGCCGTGAGAATAGAGAAAGATGGACCGGTGTGGACGGTGGTTCACGACCGGCCCGAAGCGCGCAATGCCATGGATCCGCAAAGCGCGGATGCGCTGACCGCGGCGTTTCTCGAGTTCGATGCCGATGAAAGCGCGTCGGTGGCGGTCTTCTATGGTGCGGGCGGGGCGTTCTGCGCCGGCTGGGATCTCAAGTATGTGAGCACGCTGAATGCCGATCATCCGCTGGGCGAGCTCGATATCCCGCCGGCGCGGCCGCGAGGCAATGGCGGGGAGATTCCGCGCGGACCGCTTGGGCCCTCGCGCCTGGAGCTCGACAAGCCGGTCATCGCGGCGATCGAGGGGCCTGCCGTGGCCGGCGGCATGGAGCTCGCGCTGTGGTGCGATTTCCGGGTGATGGCGAAAGACGCCTACTTCGGCGTCTATTGCCGCCGTTGGGGCGTGCCGCTGATCGACGGCGGAACCGTGCGCCTGCCGCGCATCGTCGGCCAGGGCCGCGCGCTGGAGATCATTCTTACCGGACGCAAAGTGCCCGCGGAGGAATGCCTGAGCATCGGCTTGTGCGAATACCTTACCCCCACCGGCGGCGCCCGGCGCAAGGCGGAGGAACTGGCGCAGGAGATCGCCCGCTTTCCGCAGGTGTGCGTGCGCGCCGATCGGCGCTCGGCGATTCGAAGCCACGGGCTCAGCGTGCGCGAGGCATTGATCCAGGAGTGGTACAACGGCCGCGAAGCGCTTATCGAGGACGGCGTAGCGGGCGCCGCCCGCTTCAAAAGCGGCCTTGGCCGCCACGGCGATTTCGCGAAGATCCGCTGACCAACCTGCAATCGGGGTCAGAGCCCGATTTCCTATTCGGGCTCTGACCCCGATTTCGGTTTAGAGGGGCTTCTTCAGCAGGTTGGCGAGCTCGCCGACGATGCCGCGCCGGAAGGTGAGCACGCAAAGCACGAAGATCGCGCCCTGCACGACCGTGACCCAGGCGCCGAGCTGGGCGAGGTAGTTCTGCATCGAGATGATGATCAGCGCGCCCACCACCGGGCCGAAGATGGTGCCCATGCCGCCGAGCAGCGTCATCAGCACCACTTCGCCCGACATGGTCCAGTGCACGTCGGTGAGCGACGCTAGCTGGAACACCAGGGACTTGGTCGCGCCGGCCAGCCCGGCCAGCGTGCCCGAGAGCACGTAGGCGAGGAGCTTATAGCGCGCCGTGTCGTAGCCGAGCGAGAGCGCGCGGGGCTCGTTCTCGCGGATCGCCTTCAGCACCTGGCCGAAGGGCGAGTGGATGACGCGGTAGATGAGCAGGAAGCCGCCCAGGAACACCACCGCCACGGTGGCATACATCGCCCAGATATTGGACAGGTCGACGACGCCGAACAGGCGGCCGCGCGGCACCGCCTGGATGCCGTCCTCGCCGCCGGTGAACGGCGCCTGCAGATAGTAGAAGAACATCATCTGCGCCAGCGCGAGCGTGATCATGGCGAAGTAGATGCCCTGGCGCCGGATGGCGAGCAGGCCGGTGACGATGCCCAGCGCGAAAGCGCAGGCCGTGCCAAACAGGATGGCGAATTCCGGCGGGAAGCCCCAGACCTTCGCCGCGTGCGCCGCCGCGTAGCCCGCGGTGCCGAGGAACATGGCGTGGCCGAAGGACAGCAGGCCGCCGAAGCCCACCAGCAGATTGAACGCGCACGCGAAAAGCGCGAAGCACATTACCTTCATCAGGAATATCGGGTAGATGAAGACCGGCGCCACCGCGACGAGCGCGACCATCGCCAGGAACGCGATCTGCTGGTGCCTCATTTCGCCGTCCCGAACAGCCCCGCCGGCTTGATGAGCAGCACGAGCGCCATGATGATGAAGATCACGGTGTTCGAGGCCTCGGGATAGAACACCTTGGTGAGGCCTTCGATCACGCCCAGGCCGAAGCCGGTGACGATCGAGCCCATGATCGAGCCCATGCCGCCGATCACCACCACCGCGAACACCACGATGATCAAATCCGCACCCATCTGCGGGCTCACCTGGTAGATCGGCCCGGCCATCACGCCGGCGAGCGCGGCGAGGCCGACGCCGAAGCCATAGGTGAGCGTGATCATGCGCGGCACGTTGATGCCGAAGGCCTGCACCAGCTCGGGGTTCTCGGTGGCCGCGCGCAGGTAGCCGCCCAGGCGGGTCTTCTCGATCACGAACCAGGTGGCGAAGCACACGATCAGCGAAGCGACGATGACCCATGCCCGGTAGGTCGGCAGGAACATGAAGCCGAGGTTACGGCCGCCGGCGAGCTCGGGCGGAATCGGGTAGGGCTGGCCGGAGGAGCCGAACTCGTTGCGGAACAGGCCCTGGATGATGAGGGCGAGGCCGAAGGTGAGCAGCAGCCCGTAGAGATGGTCGAGCTTGTACAGCGGCTTCAGCATGGTGCGCTCGATCACCATGCCGGTGATGCCCACGGCGATGGGCGCGATGAGCAGGGCCCACCAGTAGCCCAGGCCCCACTTCTGCAGCAGGAAATAGGCGCAGAAGGCGCCCAGCATGTACTGGGCGCCGTGCGTGAAGTTGATGATGTTGAGCAGCCCGAAGATCACCGCCAGGCCGAGCGACAGGAGCGCGTAGAACGAGCCGTTGATCAGGCCGATCAACAGCTGGCCGAACAGCGCCGCCGCCGGGATGCCGAAGATCTCGGGCATGCCGTCTTACTTGACCAGCGAGCAGCCGCCGTCCTTCTCCGGCCGGAACGCCTGGTCCGCCGGGATCGTGGCGCGGGTCTTGTAGTAGTCGTACGGGCCCTTGGACTCGCCCGGCTTCTTCACCTCGAAGAGGTAGGCGTCGTGCAGCTTGCGCCCGTCCGCGCGGATGCGGCCCTTGCCGAACAGCGGATCGTCGGTGGGCAGCTTCTTCATCTGCGCCACCACCTTGGTGCCGTCGTCGGACTTGCCGGCCTCGATCGCCTTCAGGTAGTGCAACACGCCCGCGTAGACGCCGGCTTGGACCATGGTCGGGTATTTGCCGCCGTTCTGCGCCGCGAAGCGCTTCGCCCATGCCCGCGTGCTGTCGTTGCGGTCCCAGTAGAAGGTTTCGGTGAAGATCAGGCCCTGCGCGTTCTGCAGCCCCAAGCCATGGATGTCGCTGATGAACACCAGCAATCCGGCGAGGTTCTGGCCGCGTTGCACGATGCCGAACTCGGCGGCCTGCTTGATCGCATTGGTGGTGTCGCCGCCGGCGTTCGCCAGGCCGATGATCTTGGCCTTGGAGGCCTGCGCCTGCAGCAGGAACGAAGAGAAATCCTGCGAGTTCAGCGGATGGCGCACCTTGCCGAGCACCTTGCCGCCGTTTTTCAGCACCACCGCCTCGGTGTCGCGCTCGAGCGCATGACCAAAGGCATAGTCCGAAGTGACGAAGAACCAGGTGTCGCCGCCGGTCTTCACGATCGCCGAGCCGGTGCCGTTGGCGAGCATCCAGGTGTCGTAGGTCCAGTGCACCGTGTTGGGCGAGCACGCCTTGCCGGTGAGGTCCGAGCTCGCCGCCCCGGAAACGATGAACGCCTTGCCCTTGTCGCGCGTCACCTGGTTCACGGCGAGCGCCACCGACGAGGTGGGCACGTCGAAGATGGCATCGACGCCTTCGGCGTCGTACCACTGGCGCGCGACGCTCGAGCCCACGTCGGGCTTGTTCTGGTGGTCGGCAGAGACGATTTCCACCTTCATGCCCTTCTTCGCCGCGCCGTAATCCTCCACCGCCATGCGCGCGGCGACCACCGAGCCCGGCCCGCCGATGTCGGCATACAGGCTGGACATATCGCTCATCACGCCAATCTTGACCACGCCGCCCGAGACCTGGGCCTGCGCACCGCCGGCGGCCAGCGCCAGCGCCACTGCTGCAGCCATACTTTGCAACTTCGACATCCAATCCTCCGTCTGGTTAAACGCCTAGATACTCGTGAACCCGGTCCATGCTTGCTTCGAGCTCGGCCCCGGGCACCATGTCGACGACTCGGCCGTGCTCTACGATGTAGTGGCGGTCCGCCACGGTCTGCGCGAAGCGGAAGTTCTGCTCCACCAGCAGGATGGTGAAGCCCTGCTGCTTGAGCTTCGCGATGGTGCGGCCGATCTGCTGCACGATGACCGGGGCCAGGCCCTCGGTGGGCTCATCGAGCAGCAGCAGCTTCGCGCCGGTGCGCAGGATGCGGGCAATGGCGAGCATCTGCTGCTCGCCGCCCGAGAGCTTGGTGCCCTGGCTGCGCAGGCGCTCGCGCAGGTTGGGGAACAGCTCGAAGATCTGCTCCAGCGGCAACCCGCCGGGAGCGACCTGCGGCGGCAGCAGCAGGTTCTCCTCCACGTCCAGGCTGGCGAAGATGCCGCGCTCCTCCGGGCAGAAGGCGATGCCGCAGCGGGCGATCCGGTTTGAAGGCAGGCCGATCAGCTGCGTGTTCTCGAGCTTGATCGAGCCCAGGCGCCTGCCCACCATGCCCATGATCGACTTGAGGGTGGTGGTCTTGCCCGCGCCGTTGCGGCCAAGCAGCGTCACCACCTCGCCCTCGCCCACGTCGAAGTCCACGCCGTGCAGGATGTGCGACTCGCCATACCAGGCGTTCAAGCCCCTGACTTCAAGCATGGCCGGGCACCCCGAGATAGGCCTCGACTACCTGCGGGTTCCTCGATACCGCCGCGTAGTCGCCTTCGGCGAGGATCTGGCCGCGGGCGAGCACCGTGATCGTGTCCGAGAGCGTCGACACCACCGACAGGTTGTGCTCCACCATGAGCACGGTGCGGTTGGCGGAGACGCGCTTGATGAGGGCGCTGATGCGCTCCACGTCCTCGTGCGTCATGCCGGCGGTCGGCTCGTCGAGCAGCATCATGTCCGGGTCGAGCGCCAGCGTGGTGGCGATCTCCAGCGCGCGCTTGCGCCCATAGGGCAGCTCGACCGCCACGTGCGCTTCGAATTCGGAGAGATTCACCGCGGCGATCAGCTCGCGCGCCGCCGCGTTCAGCTCGTCCAGCACCCGCGCGGAGCGCCAGAAGTCGAACGACGCGCCGCGCTTTCGCTGCAGCGCCACGCGCACATTCTCGAGCACGGTAAGGTGCGGGAATACCGCCGAGATCTGGAACGAGCGTACCAGCCCCATGCGCGCGATGCGCGCGGGCGGCGAGCCGGTAATCTCCTTGCCCTTGAAGAAGATCTGGCCGCGCGTCGGCTCGAGGAAATGCGTCAGGAGGTTGAAGCAGGTGGTCTTGCCGGCGCCGTTGGGGCCGATCAGGGCGTGGATGCTGCCACGCCGCACCTTCAGCGACACATCCTTGACTGCAACGAACCCCTTGAATTCCTTGGTGAGACCGCGCGTTTCGAGGACGATTTCGTCGGTCAATGCGCGCCGAATCATGCCTTAGGCGGCGCGCGTGAGCAAGCGCAGGTCGCCGCCCGCGGCCGCCGTGTTCACCGTGTAGACCCGCTCGGTGGCAAAACGCGCGAGGTAATGCGGTCCGCCCGCCTTCGGGCCGGTGCCCGAGAGCCCCTCGCCGCCGAAGGGCTGCACCCCGACCATGGCGCCGATGATGTTGCGGTTCACGTACAGGTTGCCGACCGCCGCGCGGCTGCGTATGTGCTGGGCGCGCGAGTCGATGCGCGTATGCACGCCCATGGTGAGCCCATAGCCGGTGGCGTTGATGTCCTCGACCACGCGGTCGAGCTCCTCGAGGCGAAAGCGCGCCACGTGCAGCACCGGGCCGAAGCGCTCGCCCGGCAGGTCGCGGATCGAGCCGACCTCGAAGGCCACGGGCGCGATGTAGTTCCCGGTGCCGGGCGCCTGCGCTTCGGCCGCCACGGGAAACTTCTTCCTCAGCCCGTCGACGTATTCCGAGAGCATGCTGCGCGCCTGCGCGTCGATGACCGGCCCGACGTCGGTCGACGGGTCGGCGGGATCGCCCACGCGCAGCGCCGCCACGGCGCCGCGCAGGAGCTCGAGCACCGCCGGAGCGATCTCTTCCTGCAGGTACAGCATGCGCAGGGAGCTGCAGCGCTGGCCGGCCGAGCGAAACGCGCTCGACAGGACCGCATCGCACACCTGCTCGGCAAGCGCAGTGGAATCGACGATCATGGCGTTCAGGCCGCCGGTTTCCGCAATCAGCGGCACCAGCGGTCCTTCCTTCGCCGCCAGGCTCGCCTGTATGGCGCGCGCAGTAGCGGTCGAGCCCGTGAACACCACGCCGGCGATGCGCGGGTCCTCGACGATGGCCTGGCCGATGCGGCCATCGCCGGGGAGGAGGTGGAAGGCGGCGGGCGGCACCCCGGCTTGCAGGACGAGCTCGGCGATCCGGCAGGCCGTGAGCGGCGCCTGCTCGGCCGGCTTCGCCACCACGGTGTTCCCGGCGGCGAGCGCCGCGGCCACCTGTCCGGTGAAGATGGCCACCGGAAAATTCCAGGGGCTGATGCAGGCGAATACGCCCCGACCGTGCAAAGTCAGGGCGTTGCTCTCCCCTGCGGGGCCCCGCAGCAGCATCTCCCCTGCGAACTTCTCGCGCGCCTGGGCGGCGTAATAGCGGCAGAAATCCACCGCCTCGCGCACGTCGGCCAGGGCGTCGGGCAGGGTCTTGCCCGCTTCCCAGACGCACAGGGCCATGAGCTCGTCCAGGTGCGCCTCCAGCAAACCGGCGAGCCGCTCCAGCGCCGCCGCCCGCTCGTGCACGTCGGTCTGGGCCCAGGCGCGGCGCGCGCCGAACGCCGCATCGATCGCCGCACCGACGTGCTGCGCGCTCGCGTCGGTCACCTCGCCGATGGCGAGCTGCGGCCTGGCCGGCGAAAAGGCGCTGCGCGAGCTTCCCTTCATCCGCTCTGCGCAGACCAGCGGCCAGGCCTGCCATTGCCGGCGCTGCACTTCCACGCTTAGGGCCATGGCGGCGAGCGCCTGCGGCTCGCCCAGATCGTAGCCTTTGGCGATGCGTCTTTCGGGCATATGGATCTCCGTCGGTAGGGGCAGCCGCTGCTGCGGCCGCGGCTGCAGGAATCGAAATCCCTCCTCGAGCAGCGCGTCGAGGTCGGCGCGCGCCGCGTGGCGCACGTAGGACGAGCTCGCGCCGTTCTCGAGCAGGCGGCGCACCAGGTAGGCGAGCAGGTCGCGCCGGCCGCCGACCGGCGCATAGACGCGCACGCCGATGCCGGGCGCATGCCGCGCGAGCGCGCCATCGAGGGATTCGCCCATGCCGTGCAGGCGCTGGAATTCGAAAGCCCCGGGGCGGCTCTCCGCGAGCGCCAGCACGCACGCCGCGCTGATCGGATTGTGCGTGGCGAACTGCGGGAAAACCTGCGCCGCATGGTCCAGCAGCAGCGCCGCGGCCTCGACATAGGCGCGGTCGGTGGCGTCCTTGCCGGTGAACACCGGGTAGCCCTCCAGGCCAAGCTCCTGCGCGCGCTTGACCTCCGAGTCCCAGTAGGCGCCCTTGACCAGCCGGACGTTGAGCCGCGCGCCGCGGCGCCGCGCCATCCCGATGACCTCGTGCAGCGTATCGAGCACCCCCGGGCGGTAGGCTTGCACGGCGAGCCCCAGGCCGTCCCAATCGGAAAGCGCCTCCAGCACCTGCAGCTGCAGCGGCAGCCGCTCCGCCTCCTCCGCATCGATGGTGAGCTCGACGCCGCGCCCGCGCAGCGCCGACAGGCGCTCCAGCATTTCGGCGCGGGCGCGCGCGAAGCCGGCGGCGTCGTAGCGCGGATGGATGGAAGACAGCTTGATCGATACGCTGAAGCGCGCCGGGTCGGCGGTCGCGGCGTCCATGGCGTGCCGGTATTTGTCGAAGTTGCGCTGCGCGTCTTGCGCGGTGCGCGCACCCTCGCCCAGCATGTCGAACGAGAAGCGGTTGCGCGCATTGCGCGATGCGCGCGCGAGCGCCGCATGGATGGTCTCGGCGTAGACGAACTGCCGCGCAATCAGCCGGGTGGCAAACTCCACCGGAAGAAGCGGCACCGCGCGATGCAGGAATTCGCTGACCAGCCCGCGGCGGTTCGCAAGGTCCGGCGTGCGCGGATAGGCCTCGGCCAGCCGGAACAGCGCCTCCCCGAGCGGCTCCTCCGGCGGAAACCAGGCAAACGCCTGCTGCAGGTCGAGCTGCAGCCGCCTGCGCCCTGCCGCCAGGCGGCGTGCCAGCGAGCGGGCCCGTTCGATCTCGCGCGGCGTCGTACCGGGAGCCCCGTCTAGCGCTTCTTCCCGGGCGGGGGGCGCTTGTCGATGAAGGCTTCCATGCCTTCGCGGCCTTCCTGGTGCGCGAAGCTCGCCGAGATGACCCCGGAGGCGAGCTCGTACGCCTTTTGCACGCCCAGGTCCATCTGCGCGTAGAACGCCCGCTTGCCGGCGGCGACGGTGGCAGGCGGCTTCTCGGCGATCCGCCTGGCGAGGCTCAGCGTTTCGCTTGCCAGCGCCTCGGGCGAAACGACGCGGTTTACGAGCCCCCAATCCCGCGCCTGGTGCGCATCGATCGCCTCGCCGGTGAGCAGCATCTCCATGGCGCGCTTGCGCAGCAGGTTGCGGCCGACAGCGACCCCCGGCGTGGAGCAGAAAAAGCCCCAGGTGACGCCGGGGGTGGCGAACTTCGCGGCCTCGGAGGCCACGGCGAGATCGCATTGCGCCACCAGCTGGCAGCCGGCGGCGGCTGCCGCTCCCTGCACGCAAGCGATCACCGGCTGCGGCATCGCGGTGATGGCCTGCATCATGCGGCTGCAATGCGCGAAAAGCTGCTCGATCTTCGGCAGCTCGCCCAGCGCGCGGATCTCCTTCAGGTCGTGCCCCGCGCAGAACCCCTTGCCCGCGGCGGCGAGAATCACCACGCGGATGCCGCGGTTCGATGAGATTTCCTCGAAGGACGACTGCAGCGCGGCCAGCATCTGCGACGTAAGCAGGTTCATCTGCGCCGGACGGTTCATGGTGAGCGTGCAGATGCCGTCTTGCTCCTCGCGCAGCACCAGAGGGTCGGCTTGCGGGACGGCGCTCATGTGTCGATGGCGGTGGCGGATTTCGCCTTCTCGCGCAGGGAGAATTTCTGGATCTTGCCGGTGGAGGTCTTGGGCAGCTCGCCGAACACCACGGCGCGCGGCAGCTTGAATTTCGCCAGGTGGCCGCGGCAGAAGGCGAGCAGCTCGGCTTCGGTCACGCGCGCGCCGGCCTTGAGCTCGACAAAGGCGCAGGGCGTCTCGCCCCACTTCTCGTCCGGCCGCGCCACCACCGCCGCCGCGAGCACCGCCGGGTGGCGGTAGAGCACGTCCTCCACCTCGATGGACGAGATGTTCTCGCCGCCCGAGATGATGATGTCCTTGGAGCGGTCCTTGATCTTGACGTAGCCGTCGGGCTGCACCACGGCGAGATCGCCGGAATGGAACCACCCGCCCTCGAAGGCGGCGCGCGTGGCTTGCGGATTCTTGAGGTAGCCCTTCATGGTGATGTTGCCGCGGAACATGATCTCGCCCATGGTCTCGCCGTCCGCCGGCACCGGCTGCAGCGTTTGCGGGTCGCGCACGCTCAGCCCCTCCTCCATCAGGTAGCGCACGCCCTGGCGGCCGTTCAGGCGGGCACGCTCCGAGATGTCGAGCGCATCCCACTCCTCGTGCTTGGCGCACACGGTCGCCGGGCCGTAGACCTCGGTCAAGCCGTACACGTGGGTGAGGTCGAAGCCCATGCGCTCCATGCCCTCGATCATCGTCGCCGGCGGCGCCGCCGCCGCCACCATGGCGTGCACCTTGTGGCTAATGCCCTGCTTCAGCTCCTCGGGCGCGTTGACCAGGGTCGAATGCACGATCGGCGCGCCGCAGTAATGCGTCACCCGGTGCTGCCTGATCAGTTCGAATATCTTCTGGGCTTCCACCTTGCGCAGACATACGTTGGTGCCGGCGTTGGCCGCCATGGTCCACGGAAAAGTCCAGCCGTTGCAGTGGAACATCGGCAGCGTCCAGAGGTAGACGGCGTGCTGCGGCATGCTCCACGTGACGATGTTGCATACCGCGTTCAGGTAGGCGCCGCGGTGGTGATACACCACGCCTTTGGGGTCGCCGGTGGTGCGCGAGGTGTAATTGAGCGAGATTGCGTCCCATTCGTCCGCCGGCCACTGCCAGGCATAGTCCGGGTCGCCGGTGGCGAGGAGCGCCTCGTAGTCGGTCTCGCCGATGCGCTCGCCCGGACCGGCGTACTCGGGGTCGTCGACGTCGATCACCGGAATGCGCGGCGCCAGCTTGCGGATCACGGGCGAGAACTCGCGGTCGCTGATGAGCAGCTTGGCCTCGCCGTGCTGCAGCATGAAGCCGATGGCCTCGGCATCGAGGCGCGTATTCAGGCTGTTCAGCACCGCCCCGCACATCGGCACGCCGAAATGCGCCTCGTACATCGGCGGAATGTTGGGCAGCATGACGGCCACCGTGTCGCCGGCGCCGATCCCGCGCCGCGCGAGCGCCGAGGCGAGCCGGCGGCTGCGCGCGTAGGTTTCGCGCCAGGTGTAGCGCTGGGCGCCGTGCACCACCGCAAGGCGCCCGGGATAGACCGCCGCCGCGCGCTCGATGAACGACAGCGGCGTCAGCGGGACGAAATTGGCGGGCGTGCGGTCCAGGTCCCGTGAAAAGGCGTGCGCTTTCCGGCTCATGCGGAAAGTATAGCCATGTTACGCGGCCGTTAACGGCGCGCCGCGCCGCATAGGCCGGATGTCGCGCAGCGGTTGACGCTTAACCTGCGTTCGCCTGCAATGCGGCATGGACCTGACTACCTGGCTTGCCCTTGCGGTATCGGTACTGGCGCTTGCCGCGTCGGTGTTCGCAGTCGTGCGCATGCGCATGCTCGAGTTCCGCCCCGAGGTGCTCGCCGGCGACGTCATCCTGCCGCGCCTCGCGCGGCCGGGGAGTCCCGCCCGGCTGCTGCTGCCGCTGCAGTTCAGCAACGCCGGCTGCGCCGACGGCATCGTCGAGTGGGTGGCGGTACGCCTGACGCCCGACGGCGACAGCGCGCGCTCGGTGCTGCTCAGCCCGGTCGGCGAGGTCGACATGCAGCGGTTCATCCATGCCAAGCGCCGGCTGGGCGAAGACAACACGCTCGAGCCTTTCACCGGCTTCGCCCTGGAGGGCAAGCGCTCTCTGGCCAAGTTCGTGCTTTTCGACATCGCCGAGCGGCCGCGCGCCGCCCCGTTGCGGCTGCAGCCCGGTCGCTACGGCTTCGAGCTGTTCATGAAAACCAGCCACTCGCGCCAGCCCAAGCTCGAGCGCAGCTTCGAGCACGTGATCGAGCAAAAGCACGTCGACGACTACCGCGACGACACCGCGGTGTACCTCATCAGCTACCAGATCTCACTGCCTTCCGTGCGCCGCGCGCTCGCCGACTCCGAGTGGGTGCCGCGCAGCCGCGAGGTCGAGGCCTCTGCCCACTGAAAAACGTGGTCTGTCCCTGATTTTCGTTGTAACGCTCGGTTAGCTGGCTGATTCCGCCAGCCGCCAGACGCTGGGCTTTTTTGCGTCTTTTTCCATGGCGTCCAGGTATTGCTCGTGGGCGGCGCGCTCCTCGGCGCTCGCGCGCTGCACGAGGAGCCGGGAGACATCGACGATCAGCCCGGCCGCCGCGGCCGCCGCCGCCGTGACGCTCTCGAGCTCCATCATCAGGCTTTCCTGGCCGCGGGTCATCGCGAGGTAGCACTCGGCGAGCAGGCGCGCGTCGAGCAGCGCGCCGTGCAGCGTGCGATTGGCATGGTCGATGAAGTAGCGCTCGCACAGCGCATCGAGCGAGTTCTTGCGCCCGGGGTGCAGCTCGCGCGCGTGCGACAGGGTGTCGGTGATGCTGGCTACGTGCTCGCACAGCCGGCCCAGGCCGGCCCGGCCGAGCTCCAGGTCGAGGAACTCGACGTCAAAGTCCGCGTTGTGGATGATGAGCTCGGCGCCGCGCACGTAGTCGAGGAGCTCGCGCGCAATGGCGGCGAACTTCGGCTTGGCGGCGAGGTCCTCGAGCGTGATACCGTGCACCCGGGTCGCGCCCAGGTCGATCTCGCGCTCGGGGTTGACGTAAGCGTGGAACTGGCTGCCCGTGATCCTGCGGCTGCAGATCTCGACGCAGCCTATCTCGATGATGCGGTCGCCCAGCTTCGGGTTGAGCCCGGTGGTCTCCGTATCAAGGACTATCTGCCTCACTTGCTGGTATCCCCTTATTCGCGAGTCTGTCCGCCCGCTCGTTCTCCGGGTGCCCGGCGTGGCCTTTCACCCAGCGCCACTCGATTTTATGCTTTTGCGCCAGTTCGTCCAGCTCGCGCCACAGGTCCTCGTTCTTCACCGGCTTCTTGTCGGCCGTGCGCCAGCCGCGGCGCTTCCAGCTGTGGATCCATTCCGAGATGCCTTTCTGGACGTACTGCGAGTCGGTATAGAGGCGCACGCGGCTGGGGCGCTTGAGCGCCTCCAGGGCGCGGATCACGGCGGTGAGCTCCATGCGATTGTTGGTGGTGGCCGCCTCTCCGCCCCACAGCTCCTTCTCGACGCCCTTGGCGCGCAGAAGCGCGCCCCAGCCCCCCGGCCCCGGGTTGCCGCGGCAGGCGCCGTCGCTGAAAATCTCCACCGGCTCGTCATTCACCGTAGTTCTTGTGCGACTTCTGCGGGATCGGCGAAAGCGCGCGGCGCCGCGCCCGCTCCTGGCGCCACTTGGGCGTGATGAGCCGCATGCCGAGGGTGCGCTTCACCGCGCGCACCACGTACACGCCGCCCGCGATGGGCCACCAGCGCGCCCCGGCCTTTTCCATGAAAGCGAACCGGTCCAGCCACAGCTTCTGCTGGAACGGCGGCGCATAGCAGCCGAGCTTGCCGCCGTTCAGCTCGAAGCCCAGCACGCGCAGCCAGTCGCGCAGGCGCAGCAGGCCGATGAACTTGAGATCCCAGGGCGCCTGCGCATGGCGCCCGGCGAACAGCTGGCGCAGGCGCCATAGCGAGGCGGTGTTGAAGCCCGAGATCACCACATGCCCTTCGGGCACCAGCACGCGCTCGGCCTCGCGCAGCACTTCGTGCGGATGCTCGTGGCCCTCCAGCACGTGCGGCAGCACCACGAGGTCTACGCTCTGCGAGGCAAGCGGCAGCTGCAGCGGATCGGCCGCGAGCTTCGCGCCGGGCTCGAGCGCGAGCGAAAACCGGTAGGGAATGCGGTTCTGGCGAAGGAAATCCACCTCGGGCAGCCCGATCTGCACCGCGCGGAATCCGAACACATCCTCGACCGCGCTGTCGAACTGGCCGAGCTCCCAGTCCAGCACGTAGGCGCCCTGCGCCGTCGAGAACCAGCCGGAAAGCGAAGAGCGGCCGCCGTTATACTTCGATCCACCGTTGTGCACGAATGATTGGCGATCCATGGCCGCAAGTTGTGAAAAATTACCGCTTCCCAGTAACCGCAGGTGCGGCCCCGGGCCATTCGGACCATGGCGCGGGTCCGGGCGATAGTCCGCACATCGCCTATTATGGGGCCGGAAAACCAACCGTGATTCCGCCGACACGACGAATCTGGGGACTGCTGGCGCTGGTGACGGCGCTGCTGCAGGCGTGCGCCTCGCAGCAGCCCTTGCCGCCCGAGCCGCAGCCACAGCCCTCGGCGCAAGCGCAAGCCGTCGCACCGCCCGCGCAAGCGGAAGCCGGCGCGCCGCCCGCACCCCCCGCCAAGCCGGCGCCGGTGGCCGCGCCGAGAAAGCCCAAGCCCAAACCGGTCGCCGCCAAGCCGGTCGCGCCGGTGGACGCGGCGAGCCTGCCGCCCTTCGAGGGCGGGCGCGAGGTGGTGATCGAGCCGCTGCCCGCGGTGAAGATGATCGACACCACGGTCCCGGTCGAAGACATCTGGCAGCGCATCCGGCGCGGCTTCGCCATGCCGGACCTCGACGACAAGCTGACGCGGCGCAATACCGCCATCTATGCGCGCGAGCATGATTACCTGCAGCGCATGTTCGACCGCAGCCGCATGTACCTCTACCACATCGTCGAAGAGATCGAGAAGCGCGGCCTGCCCACCGAGCTCGCGCTGCTGCCGATGGTGGAGAGCGCCTTCAATCCGATGGCCTACTCGCGCGCCCACGCCTCCGGCCTCTGGCAGTTCATTCCGGGCACCGGCCGGCGCTTCGACCTCAAGCAGAACTGGTGGTACGACGGCCGCCGCGACGTGGTCGATTCCACCAGCGCGGCCCTGGACTACCTCACCAAGCTCTACGAGATGCACGGCGACTGGCACCTCGCGCTCGCCTCCTACAACTGGGGCGAGAACGCGGTGAAGCGCGCCGTCGCGCGCAACAAGAAGGCGCGCAAGCCCACCGACTATGCCAGCCTGCGCATGCCGCGGGAGACGCGCAACTACGTGCCCAAGCTGCAGGCCCTGAAGAACATCATCGCCAACCCGCAGCCCTACGGCATCGACCTGGACCCGATTCCGAACGAGCCGTATTTCGTGCTGGTGAGCGAGCTGCCCGACATCGATGTCGCGCTCGCCGCGGAGCTCGCCGAGATGCCGGTCAAGGACTTCGTCGCCCTCAACCCCGGCTTCAGCCGCCCGCTGATCCGCTCCGAGGCGGCGCGCATCATCCTGCCGGCCGACAAGGTGGGCGTGTTCCACGAGAACCTCGCCAAGCACGACCAGGACGCGCTTGTCTCCTGGCAGGTCTACCGCCCCAAGCGCGGCGAGACCCTGGGCAGCATCTCCAAGAAATTCCAGCTGCCGATCGATCAGCTGAAGCGCGTCAACGGCATCGCGCAGCGCTCGTGGAGCGTGCCCAAGGTGCTGGTGGTGCCGCTCGACGGCGAAGCCAAGAAGGAAGCCGGCACGCTGCCGATCATGTACTCGGCGCCGATTCCGACCGTGCGCCACGTGCACCGCGTGAAGCGCGGCGACACGCTGAGCAGCATCGCCGCGCGCTACCGCGTGCGCGTGTCGGATCTCAAGGCCTGGAACCGCATCGGGCGCTACCTGCAGATCGGCCAGCGCATCCAGATCCGCTAGGGGACAGACCCCTGGGGGTCTGTCCCCAACGACGGCACCGCCGAAAGCAGCTCCCGCGTATAGGGATGGGCCGGAGAGCGCAGCACCTGCTCCACCGCGCCGTGCTCGACGATCCTGCCCTGGTACATCACCGCCACCTCGTGCGCGAGGTAATCCACCACGGCGATGTTGTGCGTGATGAAAAGGTAAGCGATGCCCAGGCGCGCCTGCAGCGAGCGCAGCAGGTTGAGGATCTGCGCCTGCACCGAGACGTCGAGCGCGCTGGTCGGCTCGTCGCATACGATGAGCCTCGGATTCACCGCCAGCGCGCGGGCGATCGCGATGCGCTGGCGCTGCCCGCCGGAGAACTCGTGCGGGTAGCGGCCCAGGGCATCGGCCGGCAGGCCCACCTCGCCGAGCAGCGAGCGTAGCTGCGCGAGCCTTTCCGCGTCCCCCGTGCCGATCTGCAGGCTGCGCATGCCCTCGAGCAGGATCTCGGCGACGCGCATGCGCGGGTTGAGGGAGCCGTACGGGTCCTGGAACACGATCTGCATCGCCGCGCGCCGCGGGCGTAGCTGCGCGCGCGACAGGCCGCTGATGGCGTCACCTTCGAAGCGCACCTCGCCGCCGGTGGGCTCGATCAGCTTGAGGATCGCCTTGCCGGTGGTGGTCTTGCCGCAGCCCGACTCGCCCACGAGGGCGAGCGTGCGGCCTTGGCACAGCTCGAACGACACCCCGTCCACCGCCTTCACATAACCGACGGTGCGGCGCAGGACGCCCCGGCGGATCGGAAAGTGCACCTGCAGGTCCTTCACCTCCAGCAGCATCGCGCTCCCCGCCTCGGCCCGCGCCTGCGCAGGCAGCATCGGCTCGGGCATCGGCCGCGACGCGGCGGGCCCGGCCTCGCGCAGGTGGCAGCGCGCGTGGTGCCCGGCCAGCGGCTCCAGGAGCTTGGGCGCCTCCTCCCGACAGCGCTCGAAGACGAAATCGCAGCGCTCCGCGAAGCGGCAATGGTCGAAGG
>CBDDSA010000223.1:0-25219 GCA_965233185.1 uncultured bacterium | reverse complement strand
CCATGCAGGAGACGAACATTCCCGCGAGGTACACCGGCGCTGCCACGGCGAGGTCGAGCGACGGGATGTACCAAGCCATGGCCGGGACGAGCAGCGCGAGCAGCGCGAGGAACACCGGCCTTGCGTACCAGCGCGGATGGTCGAACGCCAGGATGAAGGTGACCAGATACAGGGCGAGCGGCAGCACCCAGAGAAAAGGCACGCTCGAGATGTTCTGGGTGACGTGGTTGGTGACCGCGAGCAGCATGACCGATCCCATGGCCGAAAGCGCAAGCCACTGGAGCTGCGTGGCGGCCGGAACGGGCTCGGCCCGCTTCTTGGCCGCCTGGGACTCGGCGCCGTTCATCGAAAGCCAGGCGGTGCCGGCGCACAGCAGCGCGAAACCCGCGAACAGGAACGACCAGCCCCAGCCGAGCTGGGCGAGGTCGAACGCCGGCTCGAACAGCACCGGAAAGCCGAGCAGCGCCAGCAGCGAGGCGAAATTGGACAGGGCGAAGAGGCGATAGGGCACCGCGCTGCGAAAGCGCCGCCAGTACCACGACTGCAGCAGCGGCGTGGTGGTGGACAGGAGGAAGTAGGGCAGGCCGATGGTGGCCGCGAGCAGCAGCAGGATGCGCGCGATGGGCTGCTCGTCGCCCTGGGGTTTCCAGCCGCTCGAGGCGATGATGGGCAGCGTGGCGAGCGAGGCGGCGAGGAGCAGCATGTGGATCAGCGCCTGGCGCCGCGCCCCCAGCCGCGTGGTCCAGTCCGCGTAGGCATAGCCCGCGAGCAGCACGCTCTGGAAGAACACCAGGCAGGTGGTCCAGACCCCCGCCGAGCCGCCGAACCAGGGCAGGATCTGCTTGGCGATGATCGGCTGCACCAGGAACAGCAGGAACGACGACAAAAAGATCGTCGCCGCGTAGGGCAGCGTGGCGAGCAGTGAATAGGGTCTTGCTAAGGTGAGAATCTTTTTCTCAACGCAGAATGGACTTCAACAGCCGACCCATCTCTGCGGGGTTGCGGGTGGTCTTGATGCCGCACTCCTCCATCACCGCGAGCTTCTCCTGCGCCGTGCCCTTGCCGCCCGAGATGATGGCGCCGGCGTGGCCCATGCGCTTGCCCGGCGGCGCCGTGACCCCGGCAATGAACCCGACCACCGGCTTTTTCATGTGCTCCTTCACCCAGCGCGCCGCGGTTTCCTCGTCCGAGCCGCCGATTTCCCCCACCATGATGACCGCCTCGGTCTGCGGATCGTCGTTGAACAGCCGAAGAACGTCTATGTGCTTCAGTCCGTTGACAGGATCACCGCCGATGCCCACGCAGGAGGACTGGCCTAGGCCGAGCTCGGTGAGCTGCCCGACCGCCTCGTAGGTCAGCGTGCCCGAGCACGACACCTCGCCCACCGGGCCCTTCTGGTGGATGTGTCCGGGCATGATGCCGATCTTGAGCTCCTCGGGCGTGATCACGCCGGGGCAGTTGGGCCCCACCAGCAGCGTGCGCCTGCCCTTCATGCGGTGGCGGGTCATGATCATGTCGCGCACCGGGATGCCCTCGGTGATGCAGATCACCAGCTCGAGGTCCGCCTCCACCGCCTCGTCGATCGCCGCCGCGGCGAACGGCGGCGGCACGTAAATCACCGAAACCGTCGCGCCGGTCCGGGCCTTGGCGTCGCGCACGCTGCCGAAAATCGGGATGCCCTCGAAGTCCTCGCCCGCCTTCTTGGGGTTGACCCCCGCCACGAAGCACGCCTTGCCGTTGGCGTAGGCGCGGCTGGCCTGCGTATGGAACTGGCCGGTCTTGCCGGTGATGCCCTGCGTCATCACGCGGGTGTGCTTGTCGATGAGGATGCTCATGCGCGCTTCTCCGCGATCGCGGCCACCACCCGCTCACCGGCCTGCGCCATGTTGTCGGCGGAGATGATCGGCAGGCCGGAGTCCTTGAGGATCTTCTTGCCCAGGTCCTCGTTGGTGCCTTTCATGCGCACCACCAGCGGCACGGCGAGCTGCACCTCGCGCGCGGCCTTGACCACGCCTTCGGCGATGGTGTCGCACTTCATGATGCCGCCGAAGATATTGACCAATATCGCTTCGACTTTCCGGTTCGACAGCATGATCTTGAACGCGGCGGTGACCTTCTCCGCGGTGGCCCCGCCGCCCACGTCGAGGAAGTTGGCCGGCGCGCCGCCGTAGAGCTTGATGGTGTCCATGGTGGCCATGGCGAGCCCGGCGCCGTTCACCATGCAGCCGATGTTGCCGTCGAGCGAGATGTAGTTGAGGTCGTATTTCGAGGCCTCGATCTCGAGCGGGTCCTCCTCGTCGAGATCTCGCAGCGCGGCGATGTCCGGGTGGCGGAACAGCGCGTTGTCGTCGAAGTTGAGCTTGGCGTCCAGCGCAATGACCTGGTTCTGATTGGTGAGGATCAAGGGATTGATTTCCGCCAGCGAGGCATCGGTCTCCCAGAAGCACTTGTACAGCGCCTTGAACACCGCGCGGCCCTGGGCGAGCGACGCCTGCGGAATGCCGATGCTGAGCGCCACCTCGTCGGCGTCGGCGTCGGTGAGGCCCTGTACCGGGTCGATGCTCACCCTGCGGATCTTCTGCGGCGCGTGCACCGCCACCTCCTCGATGTCCATGCCGCCTTCCGAAGAGGCCATCAGCACCACGCGCTGCGAGACCCGGTCGACCACCATGCCGACATAGAGCTCCTTCTTGATGTCGGCGCCCTCCTCGATCAGCAGCCGGCGCACCTTCTGGCCTTCCGGCCCCGTCTGATGGGTTTTCAACTGCATTCCCAATATGGAGGAAGCGAATTTGCGCAGCTCCTCGACGGACCTCGCAAGCTTCACCCCGCCGCCCTTGCCCCGGCCGCCGGCGTGGATCTGCGCCTTCACCACCCAGACCTTGCCGCCGAGCTTCTGCGCCGCCGCCACCGCCTCCTCGACGCTGAACGCCGGGAAGCCGCGCGGCGTCGGCATGCCGAACTTGCGGAAGATCTCCTTGCCCTGGTACTCGTGGATTTTCATTGAATGGGGGTTTTCTCTTTCCGGTACCACCTGGGGTACCACCGCCGCACGGTCTCGGTGCTGGTTTCCAGGGCGTGGCACTGGTCGAGCTGGAAGGGCTTGCGCCCGTCGTCGCGCTCTTCCTTCATCTCGCCGGCGAACGACTGGATGGCCGCCGTGGGCATGCCGGCCAGCATTTCGGTCAGATGGGTGCAGCCGCGCACGCCGCCCAGCAGCTCGCGCGCCTTCTTGCGGAAGTCCCGCACGAGGTTCAGGCCCACCAGCGCGCGGTAGGCCGGCGCGATCGACTCGCAGCCGTCCGGGTAGGGCACCACTTCCGAGGAGGCGAGCGCGTCGACGACGTTGAACTTGCGGTCGATGGTGAGCCGCAGCCACATGCTGTGCACCGGCTGGCCGGCGCGGCGCACGCCGGTCTTCAGCTGGTAGTCGTGGTTCTTGATGTCGGTGAGGTGGCCTTCGATGTCCCACAGGCCGTCGGCGCGCTTGTAGCCTTCGTAGCGTACCCGGCGGGTATGCAGCAGCTCGCGCGCAACTTCGGTCACCGGCAAGGACATAGGAAGCCGGATTTTACAGCGCTCAGAACAGGTAATAGGACAGCAGGAAGGCGAGCAGCATCGCCATCACCCCGAGCCCCATGGCGCCCGACGCCCAGGTGCGGCCGAACACGCCGCGCGGGCCGTGCAGCCGCCGCGCCTGCGCATCGAGCGCCTCCCAGGCGCGCGTGCTGCCGCCCTCGGCCGCACCGATTCCCCGGGAGAGCGTGCGCGCCGCGCCGCCGAGCAGGCGCGGGAACAGCCGGCGGTACAGCCAGTCGAGGTCTAGCGTAACGGTGAGCGTGCGGCGCAGCCAGCTCAGCATGACGAAGAACGCCAGGCCGGAGAACAGCAGCAACTGCAGCTGCGCAACGACGTGGAACGCGGTGTAGGGCTGGTAGTCCACCTTATAGGGCAGCAGGCCATAGAGCGGCTGGTACACGAGACCCAGCCCGATGCACAGTGCCGACAGCAGCAGCATCGCGGCGCGCATGTTCCAGGGCGGCTCCGGCGGCCGCAGGCCGGAATCCTTCTGGAAAAACACGAACCAGGGGAACTTGATGCCGGCGTGCAGGAACACGCCGGCCGAGGCCGCCGCGAGCAGCATCCACACGATGAAAAGATGCTCATCGCCTGCGGCCTGCGTGATCATCGACTTGCTGACGAACCCGGAGGTGAGCGGGAAAGACGAGATGGCGAGCGCGCCGACGATGCCGCAGGCGGCGGTAAGCGGCATGGTGCGGAACAGCCCGCCCAGGTCGGTGCATTTGCGCCGCCCCGTCATGAGCAGCACCGAGCCCGCCGACATGAGCAGCAGGGCCTTGTACAGGATGTGCGTGAAGGCATGCGAGGCCGCGCCGTTGAGCGCCATCTCGGTGCCGATGCCGATGCCGGTCACCATGAATCCCACCTGGTTCACGATGCTGTAGGCGAGGATGCGCCGCATGTCGTTCTCGAGCAGCGCGTAGAGAATGCCGTAGAACACCATGGCGAGCCCGACGTAGATCAGCAGCTCGGTGCCCGGAAAGCCGCGCAACAGCACGTACACCGCGGTCTTGGTGGTGAATGCCGACAGGAACACCATGCCGCTCCACGAGGCTTGCGGATAGGCGTCGGGCAGCCAGGCGGAAAGCGGCCAGGCGCCGGCGTTGACCAGGAACGCCGCGAGGATCAGCCACTGCGCCGGCCCGTCGAGCGCCATGCGCGTGAACGCCGCGTCGCCGCTCTGCAGCACATGGCCGGCCACCCCGGCGAACAGCAGCATGCCGCCGAACAGGTGCACCATCAGGTAGCGCATGCTGGCGCGGTAGGCCGCGGGCGTGGCAGCGCTCCAGATGACGAGGGTCGAGCCGATCGCCATCACCTCCCAGTAGACGAACACCGTGACGAGGTCGCCGGCGAGCGTCACGCCGATGGCCGAGCCGGCATAGAGGAAGGCCGCGGAAAGCTCCAGGCGCCGCGCCTGGTTGAGCGCGTACAGCGCGCCGGCGAACGCCATGAGCGAGAAGATCACGGCGAACAGGCGCGACAGCGCATCGACCGCGAACGGCGCCGCGCTCATGCCCAGGAACTGCGTGCTCCAGTGCAGGCCCGGCTCCAGGCGCCAGGCGAGCGCCAGCGCCGCGAGCGGCGCGGCGAGCGCCACCAGCGCGCGCGGCCGGCCGTGCAGCAGCGCGAGCAGCGCCGCGGCCCCGATCAGCCAGAGGCCGGGATGGCTAGCGAGGCTCATCGTAGTAGCGCTCCGGGCGCTTCACGAAAAGACCGATGCCCTTGGCGACGAGGATCAGCGCGGCGCAGGCCAGGAAGCCGTAAAGGGCGTTGAAGCCGAACAGGTGCTCGACGGCGAAGTGCGGATGCGCCTGGATGGCGAGCTCGGCGAGCACGGTCAGCGCGAGGACGGCGATGAACGCCTGCCACAGCCGCCGGATGGTGCGCGGCCGGGTCAGCCAGTGGTCGCTCATGTGAGGCTCCTTGCGAGGGCGAGCGGCAGGTCGGCCCAGAAAAACATCGCCACGGTAAGCGCCGCGGTGGTGACGAGCGCGGCGACCATGGTCCAGGGCGCCTCGCCATGCGGTTCGGCATCCGCTGCAGGATTGAAGAAAGCCTTGTAGACGATGGGCAGGAAATACCCCGCGTTGAGCAGCGTGCTGGCGACGATCACGCCAAGCGGCATCCAGGCTTCGGCGGCCAGCGCCCCCGAGACGATGTACCACTTGCTCACGAAGCCGGCCGCCGGCGGCAGGCCGATCATGGAAAGCGCGCCGATGCCGAACGCGGCGAAGGTCCAGGGCATGCGCCGGCCGATGCCATCGAGCTCGCTTACCAGCGTCTTGTGCGCGGCGGTGTATACCGCGCCCGCGGCGAAGAACAGCGTGATCTTGCCGAAGGCATGCGCCGCGATGTGCAGCACCGCGCCGATCACCGACAGGGGTGTGAGAATGGCCGCGGCGAGGACCACGTAGGAGAGCTGGCTCACCGTGGAATAGGCGAGCCGGCGCTTCAGGTTGTCGGCGCGCAACGCCACGATGGAGGCGGCCACGATGGTGAAGCCCGCCACCCAGGGCAGCCAGGCGAAGGCGCCGGCCCCGAAATCCAGGCCGAAGACGTAGATCACCACCTTGACGATGGAGAACACGCCTGCTTTGACGACCGCGACCGCGTGCAGCAGCGCCGATACCGGGGTCGGGGCGACCATCGCCGCCGGAAGCCAGCGGTGGATCGGCATGAGGGCCGCCTTGCCGATGCCGAAGGCGTACAGCGCGAGCAGGCCGGCGGCGGCGGCGCCGGAGATGTGGCCGCCCAGGATGCCGCCCGCGGCGAAGTCCAGCGTGCCGCTCACCCACCAGGTGATGGCCATCGCCGGCAGCAGGAACAGCATCGACGACAAGAGGAGGAGGGCGAGGTAAGTGCGCCCGCCGCGGCGCGCCTCCTCGTCGCCGTGGTGCGTGACCAGGGGATAGGTCACCAGCGTCAGCGCCTCGTAGAACAGGTACAGCGTCAGCAGGTTGCCGGCGAGCGCGACGCCGATGGCGCCGGCGATGGCGAGCGCGAAGCACACGTAAAAGCGCGTCTGGTGCGGCTCGTCGTTGCCGCGCATGTAGCCGATGGAATACACCCCGCTCACGAACCACAGGCCCGAGGCGATGAGGGCGAAAAGCAGCCCGAGCGGCTCGAGCTCCAGCGCGATGGCGAGGCCCGGCACCATCTCGCCCAGTACGAGCGCCGGCCGGGCGCCCTCCAGCACCGGCCCCGCGAGCGCGAGCACCGCCAGGAAAAGCGCTGCCGCGGTGGCGAGGGAAACCGCCTCGCGCAGATTCGGCCAGCGGTGGCAGGCGGCAATCAGCGCGGCTCCGGCGATCGGCAGGACGAGGCACAGCGCGAGCAGCGCTTGCTGGCTCACCGCATCCCCCTCAGCAGCAGCTCAGCGGCGGCGCTCGCCCCGCCGACGCTGAACGAGGTCTCGAAGCCGAAGTACACGCACAGCGCCGCCATGGCGAGCGCCGGCACGAGCATGCCGGCCGGCGCTTCGGCCTTTGCCGCTGTGCCATCGCCTTCCCGCAGGTACGCCGCCTCCACCACGCGCCAGACGTACGCCACAGCGATGACCGAGGTGGCGACGATCACGGCAACCAGCCACCACAGCCCCTGGTCGAGCGCGCCGACGATGAGGTACCACTTGGTGATGAACCCGGCGGTGCCCGGAATGCCGATCAAGCTCAAGCCCGCGATGACCAGCCCGAAGGCGGTGAGCGGCATGCGCCGGCCCAGGCCGGCGAGGCTCGGCACGCTGCTCGACACGGCGCCGCTTCTCAGCGCCACGCAGCCCAGCAGCAGGAAGATGGCGCCCTTGGTGATCCCGTGGTTGAGGAGGTGGGCGATCGAGCCGGTCAGGCTCGCCTGGTTCTCGACGCCGATGCCCAGGGTGATGTAGCCGACCTGCGCCACGCTGGAATAGGCGAACAGGCGCTTCACGTCGCGCTCGAACAGCGCCACCAGGGAGGCGCTCACCATGGCCGCGACGGACAGCGCGAGGAACACCTCGCGCGTGGGCAGCCGCTCGAAAATCGGCGCCGGGTCGAAGACCGTGAAGTAAAAGCGCAGCAGCACGTACACCGCCACCTTGGTGCCGGTTGCGGCGACGAACGCCGACACCATGGATGGCGAGTAGGCATACGCATTGGGCAGCCACTGGTGCAGCGGGAAGAGCGCGAGCTTCAGGCCCATGCCGACGGTGATGAAGGCGAGCGCCGCGAGCACCGGGCGCAGCTCCTCCACGGCGCGCAGCCGCTCGGCCATGTCGGCGAGATTGAGCGTGCCGGTCTTGAGGTAAAGCAGGCCGACGCCGATCACGTAGAAGGTGGCGCCTACCGTGCCCAGCAGCAGGTACTGGTAGGCGGCGACCAGCGCCTTGCGCTGCGGCCCGAGCGCGATCATCACGTACATGGACAGCGACGACACTTCGAGGAACACGAACACGTTGAAGGCATCGCCGGTGACCGCCATGCCGAGCAGGCCGGCCAGGCACAGGCAGTACATCGCGTAGAGCAGGTATTGCCGGTCGGGCTCGATCTCGGCGGCGATGCTCTGGCGCGCGTAGGGCGCGACCACCGCGCCCACCAGCGACACCAGCACCAGCACGAAGGCGTTGAGCGCATCCACGCGGTACTCGATGCCCCAGGGCGGCTGCCAGCTGCCCATGGCGTAGGAGATCGCGCCGCTGTCGGCCACGCGCAGGGCAAGCGCGACGGCGATGGCGAGGCAGGCCCAGCTCGCGGCGGTGGCGGCGAGCCAGCCGAAGGTCCGGCTGCGCACCAGCACGATGAGCGGCGCCGCGACGAGCGGCACGACCACCTGCAAAGCGGGCAGGTGCTCGAGCATCAGCCGGCTGCGCGCTCGTCTTCGGCGCGCTCGCGCGCCAGGATCTCGTCTTCCTCGATGCTGCCGTACGCCTCGCGGATGCGCACCACGATGGCGAGGCCAAGCGCCAGGGTCGCCACGCCCACCACGATCGCCGTCAGGATGAGCACGTGCGGCAGCGGGTTGGAATAGGTGGCGAAGCCCTCGGCGAGGATGGGCGCGGTGCCGCCGATCAGCTTGCCCGGAGCGATGTACAGCAGGTAGACCGAGGTCTGCAGCGTGGCGAGGCCGATGAGCTTTTTCAGCAGGTTGCCGCGCGCGATGAGGATGTACATGCCGGCCACCATGAGCAGGATGGTGACCCAGTAGGCGTAATGCCCGGCCGCCTCGCTCATGCGTCTTTGTCCTCGTCGATGCGGCCGCGCCCGGCAAACATGTAGAAAAGCTTGAGCATCACGCCCGACACCGTGAGCGCCACGCCCACTTCCACCCAGAAGATCCCCCGGTGCTGGCCGTGCACCGGGTCGTGCGCAAGCACGAAGTAGTCGAGGTAGTTGCCCCCCAGCAGCATGCCGGCGATGCCCACGCCCGCGTAAACGAGCACGCCGGCGGCGAGCATCTTCTCCACCAGCCACTCGGGCACCAGGCGCTGCCCCGCGGGCAGTCCGAAGATCACCGCGTAGAACACCACCGCCGCCGCGCCGATCACCCCCGCCTGGAAACCGCCGCCCGGGCCGAAGTCGCCGTGGAACTGCACATAGACGGCGAACAGCACCATGAAGGGCATCATGAGCTTCGCGACGACGCGCAGGATGATGTCGTGTTTCATGGGCGCTTCTTGCGGCGCCGGCGCAGCAGCGCGATCACCCCGGCGCCCGCGGTGAACACCACCACCGTCTCTCCCAGGGTGTCGTAGCCGCGGTAGCTGGCGAGCACCGCCGTCACCACGTTCGGCACGCCGGTCTCGTTCATGGACTCGTTCAGATACCGCGGCACCACGTGCGTATGGATGGGCGCCTGCGGGTCCGAGAACGCCGGCAGGTCGTGCGTGCCGTAGGCGAGCGCGGCGCCGACCGCCAGCGAGAGCACGAGCGGCAGCATCGGCCGGTGCAGGGGCTTCGCCTCCTCGCCGCCGGTCAGGTAGAGCGCGGACAGGAGCAGCACCGTGGACACGCCCGCGCCGACGGCGGCCTCGGTCATCGCCACGTCTACCGCGTCGAGCGCGACCAGCACCGTCGCCATGAGGAAACTGTAGATGCCGAACAGCACCACCGCGGCGAACAGGTTGCGCTGCACTGCCATGGCGATGACGGTGATCGCCATGGCGGTGAGCAGCACGTTGACGATCAGCGCTTCGATGGCGCCTCCCCGTCGAGCCGCGGCTTCAGCCCGCGCCCGAGCGCCGCGCTTACCAGCGCGTGCGCCGCCGCCGGGCTGGTGAAAAAGATGAGCAGCCCGATGATCGCGAGCTTGGCCGCCACCAGCGTCCAGCCCGCCTGCAGCATGAGGCCCAGCAGGATGAGGCCGGCGCCCAGCGTGTCGGTGACGCTCGCGGCGTGCACGCGCGTGTAGAACTCCGGCATGCGCAGCAGGCCGATGCCGCCGACGATGGCGAACAGCCCGCCCGACACGAGCAGCACCCAGCTCGCCGCATCGAGCGCCGCGCTCATCGTCGCGCCTCCTCCCCCGGGTCGCCCAGATCGCCGTGGCGGAAAAACTTGAGCACCGCGATCGTGCCGATGACGTTCAGCAGGCCGTAGACGATGGCGAGGTCCAGGAATTCGGGCCGCCCGGTAAGGAAGCCGATGGTGGAGAGCAGCAGCACGGCAACGCTGCCTATGGTGTTCAAGGCGAGCACGCGGTCGAATACCGTGGGCCCGAGCAACGCGCGCGCCAGCGCCAGAGACAGCGTCACGAGCAGCGCCGCCGTCGCCGCGGAGAACACTAGCGCCCGCCTTCCAGGCGCGTCACGCGCCGGTCCATCTCGCTGCCGGCGAGGCTCTCGCCGCCGACGCGGGTGAGCGCGTGCACGAGGAACTCGTCATGCTTCGCCTCCACGGTGATGGTTCCCGGCGTGAGGGTGATGGAGTTGGCGTGCGTCACCAGGCCCACCGTGCTGGTCTGCGAGGGCTTGAAGCGCACCAGCACGGGGCTGATCGGCAGGCGGGGGTGCAGGATGATTTTCGTCACCTGCCACGCCGACAGCGCGATCTCCTTGATGAGCCAGGGCCAATAGGTGATCGCTGCGCGGCTGAAATGCAGGGGATGGCCTTCGCGATCGGCCGCATCCATGCGCCACGCCAGCCAGGCGACGGCGAGCGCCGAGCCGGCGCCGGCGGCAACCAGGAACGCCGTGTAGTAGCCGGACAGGACCAGCCAGAATACGAACAACGTGAGCGCGATGCTCACCCGCTGCAGCACGACTTCGCGGTTCATTTCCCTCTCGCGGAAAGCCACGCGATTATCACCGAATTTCGCGCTGCTACAATTTTTCAGTGCGATACGTCCTCGCCCTGGACCAGGGCACCACCAGCTCGCGGGCCATCCTGTTCGACCGCGAGGGCGGCGCGGCGGCCCTCGGGCAGCGCGAGTTCCGGCAGATCTTCCCCCAGCCCGGCTGGGTGGAGCACGACCCGCGCGAGATTCTCGCCACGCAACGGGAGGTGGCGCGCCAGGCGCTGCACGGCGTGCCGGCCCGGGAGGTGATGGCCATCGGCATCACCAACCAGCGCGAGACCACGATCGTGTGGGACCGCCAGAGCGGCGAGCCGATCCACAATGCCATCGTCTGGCAGGACCGCCGCACCACCGGGCTGTGCGCCCGGCTCAATTCCGACGGGGCCGATGCGCACATCCGCGAAAAGACCGGGCTGGTGATCGACCCGTATTTCAGCGGCACCAAGATCGCCTGGCTGCTCGACCAGATCCCCGGGGCGCGCGCGCGCGCCGAGCGCGGCGAGCTCGCCTTCGGCACCGTGGATACCTGGCTCATCTGGCACCTCACGGGCAACCGCACGCACGTCACCGACGTCACCAACGCCTCGCGCACCCTGCTTTTCAACATCCACACGCACGACTGGGACGACGAGCTGCTGCGCCTGCTGCGCGTGCCGCGCGCCCTGCTGCCCGACGTGCACCCTTCCGCGCACGCCTTCGGCATGGTGCCGGCGGGCGTGTTCGGCGAGCCGCTGGTGATCGGCGGGGTGGCCGGCGACCAGCAGGCGGCGATGTTCGGCCAGGCCTGCCACGCGCCGGGCATGGCGAAGAACACCTACGGCACCGGCTGCTTCATGCTGCTGCATACCGGCGGCGAGGTGGTGCAGTCGCAAAACGGCCTGGTCAGCACGCCATGCGCGCATACCCGCACCAAGGAATATGCTCTCGAAGGCAGCGTGTTCGTCGGCGGCGCGGTGGTGCAATGGCTGCGCGACGAGCTGGGCTTTTTCTCGTCCTCGTCGGACATCGAGGCGCTCGCCAACAGCGTGCTCGATGCCGGCGACGTATTCGTGGTGCCCGCCTTCACCAGCCTGGGCGCGCCGCACTGGGACGCGCGGGCGCGCGGCGCCATCGTCGGGCTCACGCGGGGCAGCTCCAGGGCGCACATCGCCCGCGCCGCGCTCGAGTCGATCGCCTACCAGAGCGCCGAGGTGCTGCGCGCCATGCAGAAGGATGCCGGCCAGGCGCTCGCCGAGCTGCGCGTGGACGGCGGGGCGACCGCGAACGATTTCCTGATGCAGTTTCAGGCCGACCTGCTGGGCGTGCCGGTGGTGCGGCCCAAAATCCTCGAGACCACCGCCCTGGGCGCCGCCTACCTCGCCGGCCTCACCGTGAACCTGTGGCGCTCGCGCGAAGAAGTGGCGCGCCAGTGGCAGGCCGAACGGCGCTTCGAGCCGCGCATGGCGCCGGCGGAGCGCGAAGCGCGCATGGCGCGCTGGCAAGAGGCCGTCGCGCGCTCGCGCGGCTGGGCCACCTCGGGGTCCTGAGCCACCCGGGGCAGGCGCGGCAGTCGACGGCGAGCCCGAATGCCTGTATAACGGTACAGTAGCCGCGACGGTTTTCCCACTGCCTACTGCCTACTGATAGGTCCGCCAAGGCCCCAAGCCTTTCGCGGGCCCTTCCCGGCGCTTTGCCTTTCAAGGATGCACTCATGGACCAGCGCAAGCGTTGGCGCACGCAGGAGCAGGATCTGGTGGCGCGCTGGAACACGGCGGTCGCCCGGCAAAAGGACGTGCTTGCCGAGATCGCCCTGGCGGGCGGCGCCGCCGCGAGCGAGGCGCTGCTGCTCAAGGCGAACAGCGCGCGCGCCGAGATCGACGCCATCCGGCGCCAGGTGGCGCGCCTCAAGGTCGAATTCAACTCAGGAAAAAGGTACTAGCCATGCGCATCGCAGAACGCGGTCGGGTCGCCAAGTGGACCAAGGAGCAGATTGACCGGTTGAGCACCCCCGAGCTGCGCGCGCTGCTGGAGAACGCCAAGCGGCTGCACGAGCCCGAAGTTGCCGCGCTGTGCAACGAGCTGCTCGATGCCCGCCCGCGCGGCCATGCGCCGAAAAAGCGCGCCGTCAAAGCCAAATGAGGGCCAAATGAGCATTCCGACCATCGCCGCGCGCCGCTTCACCATCGGCAAGTACGACATCATCGCGACGCCGATTCCCCATTCCGCCCACATGCTGAGATACACGGTGCTGGTGGACGGCAAGCGCATCGGCGCAATGGCCAGCATGCCGAGCGAGTCCGATTGCCGCTTCCTGGAGAGCCCGCCGGTCGTACCGCCGCTGGTGCCGTGGCAGTCCACTTACCGTCCCGGCCGGCCCAAGAAGGGTGCGCCGCCGCGCGCGCCCGCCGAGGCCGCGCCCGCCCCGCGCGAAGAGCTGCCCTACGGCATGGCGCTGCCCAGCGCGGCGGACGAGCGCTAGCCCGGGCGTTCCTCCTCAGGGCAGTCCGGTGACGCGGGCGTCCTTCGGATAGCTTATCGTGTAGCCGGCCGCGAACTTGAGCGTTTCGCCGGGCGCAAGCGATTGCTCCCAGGCGACCACCCCGCGCCGGCTCTCCCAGTCGCGCACTTTGGGCTGCGGCTCGAACGCCGCGTCGACCGAAATGTCCTCCGACACGGCTACCGGCGCCGCCTCCAGCACCAGCAGCTCCACCGGCAGCTTGTGCCGGCTGGTCACGGTGTACAGGTCGGCGATCTCGCGCTCGGCGCGCTGGCCGATGATGCCGCCCGAGCCGCTGCGGTTCTGCGTGCGGTGCACCGCGACCTGCACCCGGTCGTCGCGGCCGAACGGCAGCACCAGGCGCGCCTTCGCCTGCGGCTGCCAGAAAGTGGAGCCGATGTAGCTGCCGTCGCGGTAGAGCTGCAGCTCGCCGGGAATCCAGACGCCCTCGGGCAGCGCCGCCTCCGCCGTGACCATGGCCCCGGTGTCCCGCCGCGGTACGACACGGATGCGCTGCTGCACCGGCACCGATTCCCGGGCGAGCGACACCGTGATCTCGCGGCCGTCCGAGGCCAGATCCACGGTGCCGGGCACTTCGAACTCGGTCGCGTAAACCGTGTGGAGCTGCTCGACCTTCGCCGGCGCCGCCGCATCACGCATTTCCCGCGCCACGGCGCGCGCCGCCGGAACGGCCGGTGGCCGGATGACGAGCTGCCAGGGCTGCGGATCGACCACCTGGGTCGGGCTCGGCCGGCCCGTAGACAGGCGCAGCCGCACGCCGCTCCAATCCTCGCCGGTGCGCTGCGTCACCAGCGCCTGGCGTTCGAGCTCGACACGCGAGGCGGAGGAATCGAGCGCCGCCCGGTACACGGGCTTCCACCCGGCGTTGGGCACCTGGTAGCTGGCCCGCACCTCGCCCGCGCGCGACGCGCTGTAGCTCACGGTCAGCGTGCGCACGTCGCGCGCCCCGCTCTTCAGCCGTGCGAGATCGCGCTCGAGCGCCGCGATGTCCTTCTCGATGGCGCGCTTGCTTATTCTCGCCTCGTGAATGACCCTGTAGGAATCGCCCGCTCCGCGTCGCATCGCTTCAATCACCGCAGCAATCGCCTTGGGCTCAAGGACGAAGGGCTTGTCGGCTGAAGAGCGCGCCCTCAGCGAAGCGAGATAGTCGCGCACCAGCTCGGCGGCCTTCACCTCGCCCTCCAGCGCCGCCGCCGCGTCGCGCAGCGCCAGGATCTGCGCCTCGAGCTGCGCCTCCCGGGCGCTCATCGCCTCGGCGCGCGCCGCGTCCTGCACCGCCACCTCGCCGATGCGGATGCCGGGATCTGCGTCCACGCGCAGGGTGCGCACATCGAAGCCCGCCGGCAGCCCGGCCATCTCCAGCCGCCCGTTTCCGGGCGCGACTCGCCCCGCGCGCTCCACCGTCGCGCTCCCCGGGTACAGCACCACCCCGGTGACGCGCGCGTGCGCTGCGCCCGATAGCACGCAAAGGAACACGACCCCGCCGACGATGCTTTTCTTCATGGTGGCTCTCCTTGTGAGTTCCACCATTCAACGCAGCGCAGCGCGTTTCGGGTTAAGCCAGGTGCGTCCTGAAGAAGGCCACGGTCCGCTCCCACGCGAGCTTGGCCGCCGACTCCTGATAGCGCGGCGTGGAATTATTGTGGAAGCCGTGCTGAGTGCCGGGGTACATGTGCATCTGGTGGGGCACGCCGGCGGCCTTCAGCGCCTTCTCGAAGGCCGGCCACATGGCGTTGATGCGCTCGTCGTTCTCCGCGTACTGGATAAGCAGCGGCGCCTTGATCTTCGGCACGCTCGAGGTTTCCGCGGCCGCACCATAGAACGGCACGCCGGCCTGGAGATCGGCGCCCATCGCGGTGGCGAGGTAGTTGGTCGTGCCGCCGCCCCAGCAAAAGCCGGTCGCGCCCAGCTTGCCGGTGGACAGCTTGTGCGCTTTCACGAAGCGCGCGCCGTTCAGCATGTCGGCCCGCAGCTTCGCCTGGTCGAGGTTCGCCTGCAGCGCGCGGCCATCGTCGTCGTTGCCCGGATAGCCGCCCAGCGGCGACAACCCGTCCGGCGCCAGCGCGAGGAAGCCGGCCAGCGCCGCGCGCCGCGCCACGTCCTCGATGTAGGGATTGAGACCCCGGTTCTCGTGGATCACCAGCACCGCCGGCCAAGGCCCCTGCCCCGCCGGCTGCACGAGGTAGCCGCGCATCTTCTCCGCATTGCCGCCGGGCGACGGGTAATCCACGTACGTCGCCTTGATCCGGGTATCCGTAAAGGACACGGTCTGCGCGCGGGCGTAGTTCGGCAGCAGCCCGTGCGCGATCGCAAGACCCGCCGCGCCGCGCGCCGCGGCGCGCGTCAGGAACTCGCGGCGATCGATGCCGCCGTGGCAATACTCGTCGTAGAGGTCGAAGACTTCCTGGTCGATTTCGCACTGCGTGATCATGAGGTTGTCTCCTCGGGGCGACAGTCGCACACCACAGTAATAATGCCTTGCCGAAGCTTCGCCCGCCAAGTATCTTCGCGCCCGAGAAAGAAAGCGCGGCCCGAGCCGCAGCAGCAGAAAGAACTCTGAAAGTCTTGCGCAACGCGATTCACGGGACGGGCAGCACGGGGCCGGGCGCGCCGCCGCCGGGATTGCTCGCCTTCTACTGGCACTTCGTCAGCCAGACGAAAGGCTGGTACGCGGCGATGTTCGCCGCAAGCCTGGCCGTAGCGCTCCTGGACACCGTGATCCCGCTTTTCATCGGGCGCCTGGTGACGCTGATGGAAGCGACGGACCGGCAGGCGGCGCTGGCGCAGGAATGGCCGGCGCTCGCCGGCATGGTGGCGCTGGTGCTGCTGGTGCGTCCGGCGGCGGTCCTCGCCGACATCCTGATCCGCCACAAGGCGCTCATCCCCGGGGCCACCTCGCTTATCCGCTGGCAGAGCCACTGGCACGTGGTGCGCCAGAGCTGGCCGTTTTTCCAGAACGACTTCGCCGGGCGCATCGCCAACCGCGTGATGCAGACCGCGCACGCGCTGCGCGAGAGCACCATGTCGAGCATCCGGGGCGTCTGGTACATCGGCGCCTTCGGCACGACGGCGCTCGCCCTCATGGTGCTGGCCGACTGGCGCCTGGGGATACCGACCGTGCTGTGGACGCTGGCCTACGCCTTTTTCCTGCGCCATTTCGTGCCGCGCATGCGCGACCTGGGCCGCGCGAGCTCCGAGCTGCGCTCCATGGTGATGGGCCGCGTGGTCGACAGCTACACCAACATCCTGACGGTGAAGCTGTTCGCGCGCATGGCCGACGAAGACGCGTACGTGCGCGAGTCGATCGACCAGCACCAGGACGCCATGGCGGCGCACATGGCGCTCATCACCCGCTTCATGTTCTGGCTCACGGCGATGAACGCGCTGCTGCTGGTGGGCACCGCCGGCATCGGGATATGGCTGTGGGCGCAGGGCGTGGTCAGCGCCGGCGTCGTGGCCACCACGCTGCCCCTTGCCTGGCAGATCGCCAACGCCGCCGGCTGGGTGAGCTGGGAAGTCACCGCGATATTCGAGAACGTCGGCGTGGTGCAGGAAGGCATGCAGTCCATCGCCGTGCCGCACTCGAGCGTGGACCGCCCCGGCGCGCGCCCGCTGGAGGTGTCGCGCGGCGAGATCGTGTTCGACAACGTGACTTTCGGCTATGGACGCAGGGACGCCTCGCCGGTCCTCGATGGGTTGCATCTGCAGATCCGCGCCGGCGAACGGGTGGGCCTGGTCGGGCGATCGGGCGCGGGCAAGTCCACGCTGGTCAACCTGCTGCTGAGGTTCCACGACCTGGAAGGCGGCAGGATCCTGATCGACGGCCAGAACATCGCGCGGGTGACGCAGGAAAGCCTGCGCGCGGCCATCGGCATGGTGACGCAGGACACCTCGCTCCTGCACCGCTCGATCGCCGCCAACATCCGCTACGGGCGCCCGTCGGCAAGCGACGCGCAGCTGGTCGCCGCGGCGAAGAAGGCGCAGGCCGACGCTTTCATCCGCCATTTGCGCGACTGGAGGGACAACACCGGCTACGACGCGCACGTGGGCGAGCGCGGCGTCAAGCTCTCGGGCGGACAGCGCCAGCGCATCGCGCTCGCGCGCGTCATTCTGAAAGACGCGCCCATCCTGGTGCTCGACGAGGCCACCTCGGCGCTCGACAGCGAGGTGGAGCTCGCCATCCAGGAGCAGCTCCTCGACCTGATGGAAGGCAAGACGGTGATCGCCATCGCGCACCGGCTGTCCACCATCGCGCGCATGGACCGGTTGATCGTGCTGGAGCAGGGCAAGGTGGTGGAAAGCGGCACGCACGAGCAGCTCCTCGCCCTGGGCGGCCATTACGAAAAGCTCTGGCGCCACCAGTCGGGCGGCTTCCTCGCCGATGACGTATTCGACGCCGACCTGGCCGAGGGCCCGGCCTAGCCGGAACGGCACTTGCAGGGGCTGGGCATGGGCGACCTCATCCGCCTCGCCGAGCACCGGGACCCGCCGGCCGACGCGCCGCTGCTTTACCACTGCAAGCGCTGCGGCAGCCGGCAATTCACGCTGCACGCCTCGGGCGTCACCTACTGTGTGGACTGCGGCGCGCTGATGCGCAACCTCCTGGTGGTGCGCGCCCCCGCCGCGTAGCCGCTAGCAGGTGCCGCGGAAAGATTCCTGGCCGGCGGCGTAGGCCACGTTGCTGATCGCCGGATTGCGGTTGACCAGCGGCCGCGCGTAGAGCGGGTGACGCATGCTGCGCACCTCGTGCTCGATCTGGAACAGCGGCCGCGCGTCCCGCGGATCGACGATCTGCTGGAAGCGCCACTCGTGCTCGCCGGTCTCCAGCGTGACCAGCCCGCGCTCCAGCAGCCACTGGTAAGGGCCGGCGAAATCCGCGATGTAGATGGCGAAGTGGTGGCCGTCGTAGCCGGCAAGCGGCTCGGCGCGCTCGGCGAAAACCAGCTGCTGTGCGCCCCCGGTGGACACGTGCGCGCGGCCCGCTTGCGCGGTCGCCGGCGTTTTCATGACCTCGCGGTAGAAGCGCGCAATGCCTTCGGCGCTGCCTTGCGGCACGTCGAACTCCACGTACGCGATGCCGAGGTCGACGTGGCCGAACTGCGGCGCCGGCGCGTGGCAGCGCCAGCGGTTTCCCCAGGGGCAGGTGGCCTCGACATGACTGCCGGCATCGCGCCAGGCGAACCGGGTGCCCTCCAACAGCGGCTGCACGCGCTGCAGCCGCGCCTTCAGCTCGCCGAGGTCGGGGACGACCAGGCCGATCGCGCCGCGCAGCACCTGCGGCTCGCGCGTGGGCAGGTGGACCTGGGTGCGGCCATAGTTCACCCACATGTTGTCCACGCCGACCATGATGTACGGATCGCGCGTGCCGCCGAGACCCACCACGTAATACAGCGTGGCGAGGTGCTGGTCGGGCTGTGTCACGTTCACGTGCTCGAGCAGCACGATATTGCCCACGCTCTGGGCGGCGCGGTCGAACTTGGGCATCTGGGCGGGAGCGTTCATGGCGCTAGTCTATTCCCCAAATCCTGCGCGCGAAATCGGGGTAGTCCGCGGCCATTGCGCGCGCCACCGGGCCGCGCAGCACCGCCAGATCCTCGGCGCCCGGCGCCGGCGTGCGCGGCGCCGCCGGCGGCGCGTCGTAGTCGAAGCCGGTCAGCTCGCGCACCTGCTCGTCACCGTGCAGGCTTTCCAGCCGGAAGCGCCGCCGGTCGCGCTGCCAGGCGAACAGCGCCTTGCCGGTGAGCAGCGCCGACGGATTGCCGGCGGCCGAGATGAACTCGACCTTCGGCACGAGCACGCGCGGCGAATGCTCCTCGCGAAACAGGATGACGTTGGGCACCACCGCGTACATGAACGCCGAGCCGAACGAGCCGGGAAAGCGCCGCCCCTCGGCCCGCACCAGGTTGATGTTGGCGGCGCCGTCGATCTGCGCCCCGCCGAGAAAGAACACATCGATGCGGCCCTGCCCCGCGAGGTCGAACAGCTCCCGCGAGCCCTCGGTAAAGGGATTGCCCTTTCGCCGGTGGAGGAAGGAAAGGCGCAGCTCGGGCCGCTGGTGCTTCAGCAGCAATGCGCCCGCGGCCGGGATCGGCGAAGCCGCCCCGACGGCGACATGCCGCGCCCCGCCGATCAGGCGGGCGACGACGCAGGCGAGGAGCTCTTCGCGGGCGTGCACACGAACTCGGCGAGGTAGCTCGCGAAGCCTTCGCGGCTCCTGGCCGCCCGGGCGTAGCGCATGAGGTGCGCATCGTCGACGCCGTACACGCCGGCCACGCCGAGCGGCCAGGCGCCGCGTTTTGCCTCCGCCGTCGCGCAGATGTAAGCCGACGAGATCACGCCCGGCGCCAGCAGCTCGTCCTCGAGCATGTCGCCTTCGCGCCGTTCCTCGTAAGTCACGAAACAGCGGCGCGATGCGTGGGCGATCGTCGCCAGCTCGCGGCGCCGGCCGACCCACACGTTGCCCGCCTCGTCGGCCCAGCGCGCGTGGAACAGCGCGAAGTCGGGCGATACCGCCGGCACCATGAGAATCGGGTCGTCGCCCTGCGCGAACGGGTTCTGCGCGACTTTCCAATCGTTGCGCAGCGAAATCAGGTCCGAGCCCAGCACGCCGCGCAACGGCATGAACGGCACGCCCTTCTCGCTCGCCTGCAGCGCGGTATGGATCGCGGGGCAGGTGGCGTCGCGCACGACGATCTCGCCTTTCTCCGCGGCCTCGGTGAAGCGCGGGGCGAGGCCCGCCTCGCCGAGCGACACGGCGCTGGTGTGCACCTCGGCGACGCAGCCGGCGCCGATTAGCAGGTCGGCGCACATTCCCAGCACGGGTACGCCCAGCAGCTTCAGGTCCTTCTTCTTCTGAACGATTAACTGCCGCACCACCGTCATGGCGGGCATGGAATAGTCCGGCGGCAGCGCGAGCAGCGCGCCGTCCGGGATCTGCGCGGCCAGCGCCTCGGGATTCATCCCGTGCCGCCGACGGTCAGGCCCTCGATCCTGAGCGTCGGCTGGCCCACGCCCACGGGCACGCTTTGCCCTTCCTTGCCGCAGACGCCGATGCCCGAATCGAGCTGCAGGTCGTTGCCGATCATGGTGACGCGCGTCAGGACATCGGGCCCGTTGCCGACCAGCATTGCGCCCTTCACCGGCGTGGTGACCTTGCCGTTCTCGATCAGGTAGGCCTCGGCCGCCGAGAACACGAACTTGCCGTTGGTGATGTCGACCTGCCCGCCGCCGAAGTTGGTGGCGTAGATGCCGCGCGGCACGCTGGCGATGATTTCCCGCGGGTCGTGCTGCCCGGCGAGCATGTAGGTGTTGGTCATGCGCGGCAGCGTGAGATGCGCGAACGACTCGCGGCGCGCGTTGCCGGTCAGGGGCATCTTCATCAGGCGCGCGTTGAGGCTGTCCTGCAGGTAGCCGCGCAGCACCCCGTCCTCGATGAGCACGTTGCGCTGCGTCGGGTTGCCCTCGTCGTCCACGGTAAGCGAGCCGCGCCGGCCCGGCAGCGTGCCGTCGTCCACCACCGTGACGCCGCGCGCGGCGACGCGCTCGCCCATGCGGCCGGAGAAGGCCGAGCTGCCCTTGCGGTTGAAGTCGCCTTCCAGGCCATGGCCGACCGCCTCGTGCAGCAGCACCCCCGGCCAGCCCGGCCCGAGCACCACCGTCATGGGCCCCGCGGGCGCAGGCCGCGCCTCCAGGTTGACGAGGGCCTGCGACACCGCCTGGCGGGCATAGCCGTCGAGCACCTCGTCGGTGAAGTAGGCATAGTCGGTGCGCCCGCCGCCGCCGGAGGACCCGCTTTCGCGCCGCCCGTTCGCCTCGGCGATCACCTGCACCGAGACGCGCACCAGCGGCCGCACGTCCGCGGCCAGCGTGCCGTCGGCGCGCGCGATCAGCACCACCTCGTACTCGCCGCCCAGGCTCGCCATCACCTGCGTGACGCGGGCGTCCAGGGCGCGGCATTTCTTTTCCAGCTTCTCCAGCAGCGCCACCTTGTCCGCGGATTGCAGCGAGGCCACCGGATCGACGGCGCGGTACAGCGGCGCGGGCGCTCTCGACACATTCGATTTGATGCGCCTGGACTGCCCCGCGGAGGCGATGGCCCGCGTCGCCTTGGCGGCGTCCTGCAGCGCGTTAAAGCTGATTTCGTCGGAGTAGGCAAAGGCGGTCTTCTCCCCCGAGAGCGCGCGCACGCCCACGCCTTGCTCGATGTTGAAGCTGCCGGACTTGACGATGCCCTCCTCGAGGCTCCAGCCTTCGTAGCGCGAGTACTGGAAATACAGGTCGGCGTAGTCCACCTTGCGCGTGCTCAGCGTGCCGAACACCCGGTCGAGCTTTGCGGCCCCCAGGTCGAACGGCGCGAGCAGCGTGGTGGTGGCGGTATCGAGTATCAATTCATTCTCCTGTTGGAAAGTGCGGGCAGCGAGCGCCGCACTTCGCGAATCCGGTCGGTGTCGAGCTCGGCGAGCACCATGCCTTCGCCTTCCGGGCGCTCGGCGAGCACCTCGCCCCACGGGTCGATCACCAGCGTGTGGCCGTAGGTGCGCCGGCCGCTCGCGTGCAGTCCGCCCTGCGCCGGGGCGATCACGTAGGCCTGGTTCTCCACCGCGCGCGCCCGCAGCAGGATTTGCCAGTGCGCGCGGCCGGTCGGCACGGTGAAGGCAGAGGGCACGAACATGGCGTCGAACTGGCCGAGGCCGCGGTACAGCTCGGGGAAACGCACATCGTAGCAAATCGACAGCGCGAGGCGCCCGAACGGGCTGTCCACGGCCACCGGCGCCGCGCCCGGCTGCAGGGTGCGCGACTCGTCGTAGCGCTTCTCGCCGCCGCCGTCGAAGCGAAACAGGTGCATCTTGTCGTAGCGGGCGACGCGCGCGCCGCGGTCGTCGAACACCAGGCAAGCACTGAGAATGCGGTCTTTTTCCGCGGATTCAATGGGCGCGGTGCCGCCCACGATCCACAGGCCGTGCTTTTTGGCCGTGGCCGACAGGAAATCCTGGATCGGCCCGCGGCCGTCGGGCTCGCGCACCTTGACCTTGTCGGCCTCGTGCCGGCCGATGAGGTAGAAATTCTCGGGCAACGCAACAAGGCGCGCGCCCGCGGCCGCGGCCGCGGCGATCAGGCGACCCGCCGCTTCGAGGTTCGCGGCGACCTCGGGGGCGGACACCATCTGGATCGCGGCGACGCGGGTTCTCGCCATGGGCTATTGCGTCTCCGCCGGCTGGGCTTCGATCCCCAGCCGCTCCACGCTGGGCTCGGCCCAGCCGCCGGTCACCGCGTAATTGAAGGCGAAGATCTGCCCGAGCGGGTTCTTGAGGATCTTTTGCGCGATGGCCGCCGGAATGGCGAGCAGCGGATTCACCACCAGCGCGATTACCGTCGAGGCGCTGTCGCCCAGGCTGGGGATCACGCGCACGCGCAGGTCTTGGGTTTCGCGGGCGAGGTCGACCGTCCCGGTCATGGATACTTCCGCCGAGGAGCCGCGCATGGCGAAATCCTGCACCGCCATCACGCCCCCGGCAATCTGGCCGGACGAGGAGATGCGCTCGAACTCGAAGCCCTTGGAGAACACATCGCGGAAATCGAACGCGATGCGCCGCGGCAGCGACTGCAGGCTCATGAGCGACACCAGCTTGCCCAGGCCGGGCTCGATCTCCAGGAATTGGCCCTGCGCGGCGTCGAGCTTCACCTGCCCGGCGAGGCTCGGGTAGTCGATGGCGGTAGGCACGCCGATCCACGACAGGCTTCCCTGCAGCCGCGCCTTGCCGCCGCGCACCAGGTTGCGGTAGCCCAGGCGGTTGAGCAGGTTGCCGGCGTCGGCCGCCTGCAGGTCGAACTCCAGCGCGCTGAGCGACGGCGCGCCGCTGCGCCATACGCCGCTTGCCATGAACGCGGCGTCGGGATTGGTCATAGTCAGCTTGTCGATGCGCCAATCGCTGCCGGCGCGCTGCGCCGCAAGCTCGACGCGCCCGAACTGCCGGCCGCGGTACTCGAAGCGCTCCGCCGTGAGGTCGACCGAGGGCAGCTCGGCGGGCGCAACCGAGGCCTGCGGCGAGGCCCCGGGGTAATCGTCGGGCATGCGCAGGTGCGTGAGGCGTGCCACCAGCTTGCCCCCTTGCGCGCCGCGCCAGGAAAGGTCGCCCGCGAGCTCGCGCGCGACCACGCTGCCCGACCAGCCGTGCGCGCCGGCCTCGCCGCGCAGCGCGGCCTCGTTCACGCGCTTGCCGTAAAGGTCGAGCGCGCCGATCTTGAGATTGAAGGCGGCGTTGCGCTCGCCGGGGGAGGTCTGGGCGAAAAGCGGCAGCCATCGGTCCAGGTCGAGCACCGGCAGGGCACCGTACACGAGCACGCCCGGCTGCTGCGGCAGGCGCACGCGCGCGCCGGCGGCGGGGCTGAGCGCGATGGCCGCGCGCTGCAGCGCCATGCGATCGCCTTCCTTGATGCGCATGGCCGCCGCCCGTGCCACGCCGGCCAGCGTCAGCGAGGCATAATCGCGCCCCCCGCCATCGAGCGGCACCACCTCCAGGCGCAGCTCGAAGGCGTCGTCCGCGGCCTTGGCGAAGGGCGCCGGCAGCGTGCTCGCCAGGCCGCGCAGCGACGATTCGAGCCGGAAGCGCGTGCGGCCCTTGGCCGAGGAAAGGAAGGCCGAGTAATCCGTCGCTCCGGAAAAGTGGCCGGCGAGCGGATGGTCGAAGAACGGTCGAGCGCCTTGCGCCGTCGCGTGGCCCCGCGCGGCGATTTTGAGGCTGCCGTCGGCGCGCGTGCCGCCGCCGATGCTGAGCGCGCCGCCGAGCAGCCGGCCGCGCACGTCGTGCAGGGCAACGCTCGACTCGGTGAAGCGGATGCGGCCGGCCGCGTTGTCGATCGCCGGCAGCGCGGGATGCACCGAGACGTTGTTGTCCAGGAGCTCGAATTCGCCCGCCACGCGGGCCTTGCGCGGATCCCGCAGCGGCAGCGCGAGCTTGAGGTGCAGCCGGCCGCGGCCGCTCGCCTGCATCGCGTCGGTGAACCCGCCCAGCTTGGCGTGCACCGGGCTGGACTCCACGTAGCCGAGGAAAGCGCCGGTGGGACCCTCGGCCTGGCCGTCGATCGCGAGCAGCCCTTCCTTGAGGCGCGGGATTTCGACGCGCACGCCGGAGAGCGCCACACCGTGCACGCGGCCGCTGCGGCCAGTGATCTGCATGCGCTCGCGCTCGAACAGCAGCTCGCCGCTGATCGCCTCGATGCGCGGCCACCCCGGCGCGTAGTCGAGCACGCCGTCCTCGAGCTGCGCGCGCACGCTGAACTCGCCGCGCGCGGGGTCGGCGAACGGAAACTCCGCGAGCGCGCCGCGCAGCCGCAAACGCACATCGCCGGAGCGCCCGGCGATGATCGACCTCACCAGCCAGTCGCGCGTGGCCTGGCCGCCCATCATGCGCGCGTGCGGCAGGTAGGTCACGAGGCGCTTGGCCTCCATCCGGTTGAACTGCGCGGACAGGTCGAGCGACCCCGCGCCGGGGCCTTCGCGCGACCAGCTGCCGTAGACGTTGCCGCTCAGGTGGTCGTTGGCGAGGCTCACCGACAGCAGCCGCACACCGAGGGCATCGCCCGGGCCGCGTTTCCACTCCACTTGGCCGTTCAGCGTATCGAGCTCCAGGCGTGGCCCCGGGAATACGCGCGGCAGGTGCAGCACGGCATCGCGCGAGTCGAGCTGTACCCGGCCGCTCGCCTCGGTGGCCTCGAAGCTGCCGCTGATGCCGGCGAACCCGGGGAGCTCGCCGGAAGGCTCGGCCGCAAGATTGGAGAAGCTGCCGCTTGCGGTGAAGCGCGAGGGCGCCTCGGCCGGCCCGCTCCAATCGCTGCGCAGGCGCAGCAGCCGGCCGCGCGGCGCCCCCTGGG
>CBDDSA010000222.1:0-17585 GCA_965233185.1 uncultured bacterium | reverse complement strand
GACCGGCCTGCTACCCGCGTTCGTCGAGCGCGGGCTCGCCGAGCTGGCGGGCGCAGGGGTGGCGACCGCCGACAGTTTTGCCGGCCTGCGCGCGCTGCTCGCCGCGCCGGACAAGCGGCGCGGCCTGGTGGAAACCGCGGGGCGCTGGTCGCTGCTTTGTGCCGATAAGACGGATGAGGTGGAGCATGTCGCCCGCACGCTTCTGAAGCGCTACGGCGTGGTGTTCAGGACGCTCCTGCAACGCGAAGCTCAGCCCCCCCCCTGGCGCGATCTGGTGCGCGTGTACCGGCGGCTGGAGGCGCGCCGCGTGATCCGCGGCGGGCGCTTCGTCGCCGGCTTCGGCGGCGAGCAGTTCGCGGCGCCGGAGGCCGTGGGCCGCCTGCGCGCGGTGCGCAAGGCGCAGAAGGCCGACGAGCTCGTGGTGCTGAGCGCCGTGGATCCGTTGAATCTGGTGGGCATCCTGACGCCCGGGGCGCGCGTCCCGGCGGTGCACCGCAACCGGCTTGTGTTCCGGGATGGGTTGCCTGTCGCCGCGGCGGAAGCCGGGCAGCTGCGCCGGCTGGCGGACACGGAGATGGACGACGCGAGGCTGCGCACGCTGCTCGCGCGGCGCTCGCTGCGCCACCCGTTGCGGCCGCACCTGCGCACGCCCTCGCCGCGCGAGGCGACCTTGCTTGCGAGAAGGAAGGGCCATGGCGAAATCGAGCAAGCAGTGGCTCCGCCGGCACGTCACTGACCCGTACGTCCGCAAGGCGAAGGCGCAGGGCTACCGGTCGCGCGCCGCCTACAAGCTGCTGGAGATCGACGCGCAGGAAAAGCTGCTGCGCCCGGGAATGACGGTGCTCGACCTGGGCGCGGCGCCGGGCGGCTGGTCCCAGGTCGCCGCCGAAAGGGTGAAGCCGGGGGGGCGCGTCGTGGCGATTGATCTGCTGCCGATCGCCCCCATCTCCGGAGTTACGGTGCTCCAGGGGGATTTTCGAGAAAAAATGCTCCTGGAGGGCGGGAAAGCAGACCTCGTCCTTTCGGATCTGTCGCCAAATTTGTCGGGCATCGGGAACGTTGACCAGGCGAGGGCACTCGAACTGTGGGCTGCGGCGATCGATTTGTGCCGCAAGCTCCTGAAGCCGGATGGGGTTTTTCTGGTCAAGGCCTTCCAGGGGGAAGCATTCGGCGAGCTGGTGAAGAACCTCGAGGAGCGGTTCCTGAAGGTCAAAGTCGTAAAGCCCCCTGCTTCCCGGGGTGAATCGAGAGAGACTTACATGCTGGCGCGTAACTTGCGCGCCTTGTAAGATGAATTCTTTGCGCAGTGCAGCAGTATGAGGAGAACGCGTACTTGAACAACATGCTCAAGAACCTGGTCATCTGGCTCGTCATCGGGCTGGTGCTGATGACCGTGTTCAACCAGTTCAATACCCGCCAGGCGGCGCAGGCGCCGATGGAGTATTCGCAGTTCCTGGAGGAAGTGAAGTCGGGCCGCATTTCCAAAGTCACCATCGAAGGCCGCCAGCTCAAGGCCCAGACCGCCGAGGGCAAGCGCGTCACCAGCTATTCGCCGGGCGACATCTGGCTGGTGTCGGACCTGCTCAAGTACGGCGTGAAGATCGAGGCCAAGCCCGAAGAGGAGCCCTCGCTCCTCATGAACATCTTCGTGTCGTGGTTTCCGATGCTCCTGCTCATCGGCGTGTGGATCTTCTTCATGCGCCAGATGCAGGGCGGCGGGCGCGGCGGCGCGTTCTCGTTCGGCAAGTCGCGCGCGCGCATGCTGGACGAATCGACCAACACCGTCACGTTTGCCGACGTCGCCGGCTGCGAGGAAGCCAAGGAGGAGGTGGCCGAGCTGGTCGACTTCCTGCGCGACCCGTCGAAGTTCCAGAAGCTCGGCGGGCGCATCCCGCGCGGCGTGCTGATGGTCGGCTCGCCCGGTACCGGTAAGACCCTTTTGGCCCGCGCGATAGCCGGGGAAGCGAAAGTGCCGTTCTTTTCCATCTCGGGCTCGGACTTCGTCGAGATGTTCGTCGGCGTGGGCGCGGCGAGGGTGCGCGACATGTTCGAGCAGGCGAAAAAGCACGCGCCGTGCATCGTGTTCATCGACGAGATCGACGCGGTCGGGCGCCAGCGCGGCGCGGGCCTCGGCGGCGGCAACGACGAGCGCGAGCAGACGCTGAACCAGCTGCTGGTCGAGATGGACGGCTTCGAGGCGACCATGGGCGTGATCGTCATCGCCGCCACCAACCGCCCGGACGTGCTGGACCCGGCGCTGCTGCGTCCCGGACGCTTCGACCGGCAGGTCGTGGTTCCGCTGCCTGACATAAGAGGCAGAGAGGAAATTCTGAAGGTGCACATGCGCAAGGTGCCGCTGGCACCCGACGTGAAGCCCGACATCATCGCGCGCGGCACGCCCGGGTTCTCGGGCGCGGACCTCGCCAACCTGGTCAACGAAGCCGCGCTGTTCGCCGCGCGCGGCAACAAGCGCCTGGTGGACATGGACGACTTCGAGCGCGCCAAGGACAAGATCATCATGGGCGCCGAGCGCCGCTCGATGGTCATGGCCGAGGAGGAGCGCCGCAACACCGCCTACCACGAGTCGGGCCACGCCATCGTCGCGCGCCTGCTGCCCAAGACCGATCCGGTGCACAAGGTGACCATCATCCCGCGCGGCCGCGCGCTGGGCGTCACCATGCAGCTGCCCACCGAGGACCGCTACAGCCAGGACCGCGACCGCCTGCTCAGCATGATTTCCGTGCTGTTCGGCGGGCGCATCGCCGAAGAGCTGTTCATGCACCAGATGACCACCGGCGCCTCGAACGACTTCGAGCGCGCCACCGAGATCGCGCGGCGCATGGTCACGCAATGGGGCATGTCCGACGAGCTGGGCACCATGGTGTACGGCGAGAACGAGGGCGAGGTGTTCCTCGGCCGCTCGGTCACCACGCACAAGAGCGTCTCGGAGGCCACCATGCAGAAGGTGGACGCCGAGATCCGCCGCATCATCGACCAGCAATACCGCGTGGCGCGCCAGCTGCTGGAAACGAACCGCGACAAGGTGGAGGCGATGACCAAGGCGCTGCTCGAGTGGGAAACCATCGACGCGGAGCAGATCTCCGACATCATGTCGGGCAAGCCGCCGCGGCCGCCCAAGCCTTCGGGCAGCTCGCAAACGCCCTCCAAGCCGGCCAGCGACGGCGGCACGCCGGGCGAAACCGCGCCGAATCCTGCGGCGTGATCCTGCGGTGCGGGCGCTTCTCCCTCGCGCTCGATAGACCGCTCGTCATGGGCGTGGTGAACGTCACGCCCGACTCCTTCTCCGACGGCGGCCGCTTCCTCGACGCGCAAGCGGCCGTGTCGCATGCGCGCCGCCTGGCCGAGGAGGGCGCCGACATCCTCGACCTCGGCGGCGAATCGACGCGGCCCGGAGCGGCTCCCGTATCCGAGCAGGAAGAGCTGCGCCGGATCCTCCCCGTGCTCGAGAAACTCTCCGATTACTGCGTTTCCATAGACACGCGCCGCGCCGGCGTCATGAAGGCGGTGCTCGCCGCCGGCGCCTCGATGATCAACGACATCCAGGCGCTGTCCGAGCCCTATGCGCTCGAGGCGGTGGCGGCGAGCGGTTGCGCCGTGTGCCTCATGCACATGAAGGGCACGCCGGCAACCATGCAGCACGAGCCGCGTTACGATGACGTGGTCGGCGAAGTCAGGGCCTTCCTCAAGGAAGCCGTCAGGAGGTCGATGTTCGCGGGCATCGGCCGCGACCGCATCGTGGCGGATCCGGGCTTCGGTTTCGGCAAGACCGTGCAGCACAACCTGGCGGTGCTGCGCAGGCTGCCCGAGTTCGCCTCGCTGGAGGTGCCGCTGGTGGCCGGCCTGTCGCGCAAATCCACCGTCGGCCATCTCACGGGCAGGGCGGTGGGGGAGCGCCTAGCCGGCAGCCTGGCCATGGCTTTGCTCGCCATCCAGGGGGGCGCGAAAATACTCAGGGTGCACGACGTGAGGGAGACCAGGGACGTGATCGCCGTGTGGGAGGCCTTCAAGAATGACTCGTAAGCACTTCGGCACCGACGGCGTGCGCGGCACGGTGGGCGCGAGCCCGATGACAGCCGACTTCGTGCTGCGCCTGGGGTACGCCGCGGGCAAGGTGCTGTCCGGCCAGAGCAGCCATCCGGCGGTGCTTATCGGCAAGGACACGCGCATCTCGGGCTACATGATCGAGGCGGCCCTGGAGGCGGGCTTCTCCGCCGCCGGCGTCGACGTGCACATGTGCGGTCCGATCCCCACCCCGGCGGTGGCGTATCTCACGCGGGCGCTGCGCCTGTCGGCCGGCGTGGTGATCAGCGCCTCGCTCACTGCCTTCCCCGACAACGGCACCAAGTGCTTCTCCGGCGACGGCTTCAAGCTGCCCGACGCCACCGAAGCGGCGATCGAGGCGGAAATGGAGCGGCCGATGGGCTGCAACGATGCCTCGAAGCTCGGGCGGGTGTGGCGGGTCGACGACGCGGGCGGCCGCTACATCGAGTTCTGCAAGTCCACCTTTCCGGCCGAGCTCGACCTGAAGGGTCTGCGCATCGTGGTCGACTGCGCTCACGGCGCCGCCTACAACGTGGCGCCCCACGTGTTTCACGAGCTGGGCGCCGACGCCAGCGCCATCGGCGTGGCGCCCGACGGCTTCAACATCAACGAAAAATCCGGCGCCACCTCGCCTGCTTCGCTCAGGAGCGAAGTGCTGGCGACCAAGGCGGATCTGGGCATCGCGCTCGACGGTGATGCCGACCGCTTGCTGATGATCGACCGCGAGGGCAGGAGCTACGACGGCGACCAGCTCCTGTATGCGATCGCCGCGCACCGCTCGGGCAAGCGCAAGGTCAGCGGCGTGGCGGGCACGCTGATGACCAACCTCGCGTTCGAGAAGGCCATGGCCCGCCTGGGCATCCCATTCGCCCGCGCCCGGGTGGGTGACCGCTATGTCCTCGAGCTGATGCGCGAGAGAGGCTGGGAGCTCGGCGGCGAGAACTCCGGCCACGTCATCTGCCTGGACAAGCACACTACCGGCGACGGCATCGTGTCGGCGCTGCAGGTGCTGCATGCGATGCGCGAGTCGGGCCGCTCGCTCGCGGAGCTGACTCGCGAGCTCGTCATGTATCCGCAGGTGCTGCTCAACGTAGAAGTGCCGCGCGGCTTCGACTGGAAGCAGCACCCGTCGATCGCCCACGCGCAGGCGGCGGCCGAGAAGGCCCTCGCGGGCAGGGGCCGGGTCCTGCTGCGTCCTTCCGGCACCGAGCCGGTCCTGCGCGTCATGGTGGAAGGAGAGCCCAGAGAAGCCATTGAATCCGCGGCCAATTCCATCGCCTCCGCAGTGCGCCGCGCCGCTGCCGGCTGACCCGGCGAGTTGACGTTTGGCTGTCTATTCTATTATTCTAGAAACATGGAAACGAAACAGGCCATCAACGCACTGTCCGCCCTCGCGCAGGAATCGCGCCTCGCCATCTTCCGGCTGCTCATCCAGCACGGCGAGGCGGGACTCGCGGCGGGGGTGATCGGCGAAAAGCTGCACCTTCCCGCGGCGACGCTCTCATTTCACCTCGCCGGCCTGGTGCGCGCCGGGCTCGCGCACAGCCGGCAGGAAGGCCGCTTCGTCTACTACACCGCGAACTTCGAGAACATGAACCTGCTCGTCGCCTTTCTCACCGAGAACTGCTGCGGCGGGGCGGCATGCGCGCCGGCAGCCTGCCAGCCCGAAAGGAAAGAAAATGAAACGCCAACAGGTGCACGTCGCCGTGCATGATTTGCGGCACAGCTATTTGCAAGTCGAAAGCCGGCGAGCCCAGGTGCCGGGTCGCCTCGCGGCGCCGCGCACAGCTCCCTGTTGCTGATGCCACGCTGCGAAGTCGCACCTGCAACAGCGCAGGACCTGGCCGACATTCTGCGGCTGCTGGAGGCGTGCGAGCTGCCGGGCGCTGGGGTCGATGGGCACCTGGCGCACTTTTTCGTCGCAAGATCGAACGGCGCGCTGATTGGTGTTGTCGGTGTGGAGCCCGCCGGGGAATACGGGCTCCTGCGCTCCCTTGCGGTGGCCCCCGCCGCCCGCCGCGAGGGCATTGCCCGGATGCTTTGCGCGCGCGCCGCTGGGCACGCTGCCGAGCAGCGCATGCGGGCGCTCTATCTCCTCACCACGACCGCGGTCGCGTTCTTTTCGAAGCTGGGCTTTGCCGCGATCCCCCGGCACGCGGCGCCGGATGCGATCCGCGAGACGCTGGAATTCAGCGCGCTGTGCCCGGACAGCGCGGTGGTCATGACCAAGCCCGTGCAAAAGGCGAATGTGCTTTTCCTGTGCACCGGGAACTCGGCGCGCTCCATTCTTGCCGAGGCGTATCTCAACTCGACCGGCCGCTTTGCGGCCTACAGCGCCGGCAGCCGCCCTGCCGGCAAGGTGAATGCGCTGGCGCTCGAATTGCTCGCCCGGCATGGCTTCGCCACCTCCGGACTGCGCTCCAAGAGCTGGGATGAATTCGCGCAGGCGGGCGCACCGCGCATGGATTTCGTGGTCACCGTCTGCGACAGCGCGGCGGGCGAATCCTGCCCGATCTGGCCCGGCCAGCCAGTCAAGGCGCACTGGAGCATCCCGGACCCTGCGGCGGTTCGGGGGTCGGACGAAGAAAAGCGCCAGGCTTTCGCCGCAGCGTTCGATGATCTGCGCGCGCGCATCGACCGCTTCTTGCGCCTCGCATGAGCCTGTTCGAGCGCTGGCTATCGGCGTGGGTGCTGGGGTGCATTGCCGCCGGCATCGTCCTGGGGCAATGGTTCCCAACGGTGTTCGAGACGCTCGGTCGCCTGGAGCTCGCCCGCGTCAATGTCCCGGTCGGGCTGCTCATCTGGGTGATGATCATTCCGATGCTGCTGCGCATCGACTTCGCCTCCATGGGGCAGGTACGCCGGCATTGGCGCGGCATCGGCGTGACGCTCGCGGTCAACTGGCTGGTGAAGCCGTTCTCGATGGCGCTGCTCGGCTGGCTGTTCCTGCGGCACATCTTCCAGCCCTATTTGCCCGCCGAGCAGATCGACAGCTATATCGCCGGCCTCATCCTGCTCGCGGCGGCGCCCTGCACCGCGATGGTGTTCGTGTGGAGCCGGCTTACGCGCGGCGACCCGTATTTCACGCTCAGCCAGGTGGCGCTGAACGACGCCATCATGATCGTGGCTTTCGCGCCGATCGTTGCGCTGCTCCTCGGGCTGTCGGCCATCAGCGTGCCGTGGGAAACGCTGCTTGTCTCGGTGGTGCTCTACATCGTGGTTCCGGTGGCGATTGCGCAGGCCTGGCGCAGGGCGGCGCTCGGCAGGAGCGAGGCGGCGCTCGAGCGAACCCTCGCCGGCCTGCAGCCTTTGTCGACGGCCGCGCTACTCCTGACCATCGTGTTGCTGTTCGGGTTCCAGGGCCGGCAGATCCTCGCGCAGCCGCTGATCATTGCCATGCTCGCCGTGCCGATCCTCTTCCAGGTGTACTTCAATTCCGCGCTCGCGTACTGGCTGAACCGCCGTTTCGGCGTGGCGCACAGCGTCGCCGGTCCCTCGGCGCTCATCGGGGCGAGCAATTTCTTCGAGCTCGCGGTTGCCGCGGCGATCACGCTGTTCGGCTTCGATTCGGGCGCGGCGATGGCGACGGTGGTCGGCGTGCTCGTGGAGGTGCCGGTCATGCTGTCGGTAGTGGGCGTCGTGAACAGGTCGCAGCGCTGGTATGAGCGGGGAGCCGGATGATCGAAACGCTGAACCGCGATTGCTTCTGTCCCAGCCTGGATGCGGCGCGCCTGGATCCCCTCGTCGAAGGCCGCTTTCCGTTCGCGCAAGTGCCGGTATTCGTGTCCCGCGATGACCTCGAGCGCATGGCGGCGCTGATCGTGGCCGTGGAGGAGGTGGTCGCGCTGCCGGCCTACCGCGAGACGGTGCTCGCGCGCGCCCCCGCGCTCGCGCGCTTCGATCCCGGCGCGCTGGGCGTGTTCGCCGGCTACGATTTCCACCTGGGCGCCGGCGGGCCGCGGCTAATCGAGATCAATACCAACGCGGGCGGCGCGCTGCTCAACGCGGCCCTCGGCCGCGCGCAGCGCGCCTGCTGCGAGGCGCTGGCGGGGCTGGAAAGCGGGCCGGTTCCGCTCGAGCGCCTAGAGCAGGTTTTCTTCGACATGTTTGTCGCGGAATGGCGCCGCGCCGGGCGCGCCGGGCTGCCGCGGCACGTGGCGATCGTCGACGACGAGCCCGAGCAGCAGTTTCTTTATCCGGAATTCGTGCTGTTCGAGCGGCTTTTCCGCAGCTTCGGCGTGCAGGCGAGCATCCTTGCGCCGGCGCAGGTAGATCCGGGAAGCGGCATCGACCTCGTTTATAACCGGCTGACCGACTTCTACCTGGAAGAGCCGCGGCATGCCGGGCTGCGCGAGGCCTACGCCTCCGGCCGCCTGGTGCCGACCAGACGATCGAACTGCTGGTAAGCGCAATTCCGCGCACGGTGGGGGCGAGCGACGCGCTGTGGCACGAGCGCCGCAGCCTGTTCTTCAAGCCTGCCGCGGGGCACGGCAGCCGGGCTGCCTACCGCGGCGACAAGCTCACCAGGCGGGTATGGGCCGAGATCCTGGCCGGCGAGTACGTCGCCCAGGCCCTCGTGCCGCCGAGCGAGCGGCGGCTCTCGATGGACACTGCGATGAAGGTGGATGTGCGCAACTACGCGTACGCCGGCAAGGTGCAGCTCCTCGCTGCGCGCCTCTACCAGGGACAGACCACCAATATGCGCACGGCAGGCGGCGGCTTCGCGCCGGTCCTGACCCCGCCTTCAGAGGGGATGGGGCGGGCGCACGCCGAAGCCCTGTGCGAAGCCGACGCCGCGGCTTCGCAGCGCGGCTAGGAGCGCAGGGTCCTCGACGCACTCGGCGATGACGCCGATCTTCATGCCCGCGGTCACCTGCAGCAGGGCGCGTATCTCCTCGTCGAGCGGTCCCGCGGCGCCGAGCAGGCGCGTCAGTCCGCTGCACACCTTGATGTAGCGCAGGCCCGGGATTTTGAGCGGCTCGACGAAATCGGCGCCGCGTCCCAGGCCGTCGATGATGACCCCGGATCCGAGGGCGCCCATCACCACGGCGAAGCGGTAACCGGCGGCCGAAAGCGCATCCGGCTCGTCGATCTCGAACAGCAGGCGATCGGCCGGTACGCCGCTCGCTTCCAGCTCGCGTCCCACGAACCCGGGAAACGCGCGGTCTTCCAGCGTCTGGCGCGAGACGTTCACCGAGAAGCACGGATGCGCGCCGCTCGAGGCGTGCCGCAGCACCGTTTGCACGACCCAGCGATCCAGCTCCGGCATCAGGCCGTAGTGCTCCAGCACCGGCAGGAACTCCCCCGGCGGGCACAGCGCCAGCTCTTCCTCGCGCAGCCGCACCAGTGCCTCGGCCATCGGGTAGGTGAGCGGCTCGCCCAGCGCGCAGATCGGCTGGCAGAACACCGCGAAGGCGTCCGCGGCGAGCGCCTGGCGCAGATAAGCAATCGGCTCGGCTAGCTTCTCTTCGGCTTTCACCCCTCCATCCCCCGCTTCGCGCTGAAGGGATAGTGGCGCAGGAGGCCCGGCCGTTGCTCGCGGATTGCAGAAATTGACGACCGGCGGCTAATGCCGCACGAGCGGCCGGGCGCCGGACTCCGGCTGCAGGGTGACGTGTTCGATGCCGAATCCCTCCTGCAGCCGATGCTGCAGCGCCGCCAGCGTCCGGTCCCAGTGCGCCAGGCTGTCCACGACCACGTGCGCCGAGAGGGCGATACGGCTTCCCGAGAGCATCCATACGTGCAGGTCGTGCACGGAGAGCACGCCGTCCACGCCCGCCATTTCGCGCCCGATCGCCTCCACCGACAGTCCCCGCGGTACGCCTTCCATGAGGGCGTGCAGGCTCTCGCGCGTGAGCCGCAGGGCGGACACGGCGATAAGCGCGCAAATGACGAACGAGGCGATGGAATCCACCGTCATCCAGCCGCTCAGGGCAATCACCGCCCCTGAGGCGAGCGCGGCAAGGGAGCCGAGCAGGTCGCCGACGACGTGCAGGCGCGCGGCGCGGGTGTTGAGGTCGTGGTCATGCGGCGCAAGGCGGCGCAGCACCACCAGGTTAAGCCCCAGGCCGGCCGCCGCAATCAGGGCCGCGGGCAGCCCCTTCACCGCGGCGGGCTCGTCCAATCGCAAGAAAGCCTCACGGCCGATCAGGCCCACGATGACCAGCATCGCGGCGGCGTTCACCAGCGCGGCGAAGATTTCGGCCCGCCCCAGTCCGTAGGAGTGGCGCGCCGAAGGCGGCCGGCGCGCCACCCAGGCGGCGAGCGCGCCCAGGCCGAGGGCCGCGCCGTCGGTCACCATGTGGCCCGCGTCGGAGAGCAGCGCGAGCGACCCGGTCCACCAGCCGCCCAGGGCTTCCACCGCGGCGAAGGCGATGGTCAGCGCGGCGGCGGCGCGCAGCGCGCTCCCCGAGCCGTGCGCGTGGTGCGCGTGGAGGTGCGGTTCAGCCATGCCCGGTGAGGGTATCGAAGATGGCCTCGGCATCGTGGTCCGCGTTCCCCCGCCAGGCGACGATCTGGTCGGGCCGGATGAGCGCCAGGTCGGCGCCGTAGAGGTCGCGCGCCTGTTCGGCGTTCAGGGACACCACAGCCAAGGGCAGGCCGCGGCGCTGCGCCGCGTCTACCAGGCGCAATCCCGGGTGAGCGGACAGGCAGAGGAGCGTCCATTCGAAGCCGAATAGGTCGTACAGCGAGCGCCCGTCGGCCAGCCACAGGTGCGGCGGGCGACCGCCGGGGCAGGCGCTGGGCACGTAGCGGTTCGCCGCGTCGGGCGGCGCCTGCGTGCCGTCGGGCATGATTGCCGGCGAGCCGTCGTAGCGGCCGCCGAAGGTGATGCCCGGAATGTTGAATTCGCTGCGGCCGTGGCTGGCGAAGTATTCGCCCGCGCGGGCGCGCGCCGCGACGCCTGCCGGCGTGTCGTCCTCGATTTCCGGGGCGGGCGGGTAGTTTCCCAGCGAATCGGCGAAGCCCTTCGCGTAGGCGGTGTTGCGCAGCGCGAGCGGCTTGCGCTCGGCCTCGTAGCTCTCCAGCAATCGCGGGCTCGCCTGCCCCTTGAGCACCGCGGCGAGCTTCCAGCCCAGGTTCACCGCGTCCTCCACCGCGGTGTTGTAGCCCAGGCCGCCGGTCGGCGTGAAAAGGTGCGCCGCATCGCCGCCGATGAACACGCGGCCGCGGCCGAATCCTTCGGCAACCAGCGAGTGGCCGGCGGTCCACGCGTCGCGCGCCAGGACCTCCACGGCGAGCGGCGCGCCGATGGCCTGCTGCACCATGGCGGCGGCATGCGCCTCGCTCACGCGCGCCTCGTCCTCGTGGGCCTTGAGCTGCGTATGAAAGGCGAACTCGTCGCGGCCGTTGACGGCCGGCATGAAGCAGCGGCGCTCGCGGTTGAAGTTCACGTTCATCCACGCCGGCGCGTGCGGTATGGCGTCGTAGAAATCCGGGATGCGGCAGTAGACCGCGTACATGCGTCCGCCCACGAAGTCGCGTGTGACCCCGGTTTCGCCGGCGTAGCGCAGGTTCAGCTGCTGGCGCACCAGGCTGCGCGGCCCGTCGGCGCCGACGAGGTAGCGCGCCTGCACGGTCCGGGCGTCCCGGCCGTCTGCTCGCTCGACGCGGGCCGTCACCGACGATGCGCACGCCTCGAAGCCGGTCAGCCGCCATCCGAAGTTCACCGATACGCCGGGCAGGCGCTCGGCGTGCCGGCGCAGCACCGGCTCGACGAACTTCTGGTTGCAGCGGTGCGGCAGCTCCGCGGCGCTCCAGGAGCCCGACAGCGTGGACACCAGCTGGCGCGCCTCGCGCGCCGAGGGCAGGGCGAAGCGCGCCAGCTCGTAGCGCGCGAAGCGGGTGAAATAGGCGATGTCGGTGGGAAAATCCGGCGGCATCCCAAGCGCGCGCACCTCGTCGGCAAACCCCAGCCGCCGATAGTGCTCCATGGTGCGCGCCTGGGTAGCGTTCGCCTGGACGTTGTCGGTGGTTCCGGGCTTCGCGTCGACCAGCACCACGGGGATCGCGCGGCGGCCGAGCTCGTTGGCGAGCATCAGGCCGAACGGGCCGCCGCCGGCGATGAGCACGGACGCTTTCCCGGGAAGCATGGCGTCATTTTCGCCCAGGACGAGGCGCCCTCCGATGGAAAGCCGATCCCGGCGCGCTATCGGCGCGCGCTCGGCGATCGGGCAATCCGCCGGATGGTCCGACCAGTGTAGCCGCCGGTTGTGACAGCAACTTTTCAGCGGCTGCGCCGTTCAAACCAGCAATGCGCAAAAAACACGGCCGGCGCTCGCCCGCGTGGGGCAAGCTGCTGGCGATCGTCGCGGTGATTGCCGCGCTTGCCGCCGCCTGGCGGTACACGCCGCTTTCGGAGTACGTCACCGCGGAGCGCATCACCGGCTGGGCCCGCGCCATCCGCGGCTGGTCGTGGGCGCCGGTGGTCGTGATGTTCCTCTACACGCCGGCGGCCTTCGTCATGTTCCCCCGCCCCTTGCTTACGCTCATGACCGTGATCGCCTTCGGGCCCTGGCTCGGGTTCGCCTACGGCATGGCGGGCATCCTGGTCTCCGCGCTGGCGACTTACTACGTCGGTCGCCTGCTGCCGGAAAAGACGGTGCAGCGCCTGGCCGGCGACAAGCTGGACGACGTGGTGAAGGCGCTGCGGCGCCACGGCCTCATGGCCATGCTCGCGGTGCGCATCATCCCGGTGGCGCCGTTCGCGGTCGAAGGCATCATCGCCGGGGCGGTGTCGATCAAGGTCTGGGAATACACGCTGGGCACTTTCCTGGGCATGCTGCCCGGCGTGCTTGCCACCAGCGTGTTCGGCGGCCAGCTCACCGCGGCGCTCGAGGATCCGTCGACCATCAACTGGTGGATCGTGGGCGGCGCGGTGCTGGCGATGGTCGCGCTCACCTGGTACGTGAAGCGCTGGTTCTCGGCCCAGAGCGCCTGATCGGGTAGACTTTTCGACATGCAACGAGCGCGCGCCCTCTATCGCGCCATGGCGCGCATCCGGGCATTCGAGAACGCCGCCGAGCAAGCGTCCAAGGGCGGCGTGGCCGCATTCGGCGCGAGCGTTTCGCAGGCCGAGGTTCGCGGGCCGCTGCACCTGTCGACCGGCCAGGAGGCGGTCGCCGCGGGCGTGTGCCTCAACCTGGGGAAAGACGACTACCTTACGTCGACCCACCGCGGCCACGGCCATACCCTGGCCAAGGGCGCGTCGATGGAACGCATGATGTGCGAGCTGTTCGGCCGCGCCAGCGGCTGCAACGGCGGCAAGGGCGGCTCCATGCACATCGCCGACTTCTCCGTCGGCATGCTGGGCGCCAACGGCGTGGTCGCGGCGGGCATGCCGATCGCGGTGGGCGCCGCCCATGCGATAAAGATCCGAGGCGAGCCGCGCATCGTCGCCTGCTTCTTCGGCGACGGCGCGGTCAACCGCGGTCCGTTCCTGGAAGCGCTCAACTGGGCGAAAGTGTTCTCGCTGCCGGTGCTCTTCGTGTGCGAGGACAACCGCTGGTCGGCAACCACCGCCACCGGGCCGATGACCGCGGGCGAAGGAGCGCTTGCCCGCGCGCAGGCGATCGGCGTGCCGGGCATGCGGATCGACGGAAACGACGCGCGGGCGGTCGACCGCGCTGCGGCCTCCCTCATCGCGAAAGTGAGGGGCGGCCTGGGGCCGCAGTTTCTGCACGCCGTCACTTACCGCTTCAAGGGCCACGTCTCGGTGGACCCGGCGGCCTATCGCAACGGCGAAGAGGTGGACCGCGCGTTATTGAGCGACCCGCTGCTCATCCTCGGGAAGGACCTCGGCGCCGAAGCCGTTTCCCTCGGGAAAGAGGCCGAAGAGGAAGTGAGGCGCGCCCTGGCCGTCGCCGCGGCAGCGCCGTGGCCCGAGGCGGGCAGCGCCTACACCGACGTCCAGGACACCGGAGCCGGCCGGTGGCGCTGATGAGCTACGCGCAGGCGGGCTGCGCCGCCGTGCGCGAGGCGATGCGCGCCGACCCGCGCGTGGTGGTGCTCGGCGAAGACGTCGGCCGCGGCGGCATCTTCCAGCAGTACCAGGGATTGCAGCAGGAGATGGGCGCCGCTCGCGTGATCGACACGCCGATTTCCGAATCGACCATCATGGGAGCCGCGGTCGGCATGGCGCTCGCCGGCCTGCGCCCGGTGGTCGAGATGCGCGTGGTGGACTTTGCCCTGTGCGCCATGGACGAGATCGTCAACCAGGCCGCCAAGGCGCGGTTCATGTTCGGCGGCCAGGGCCGCGTGCCGCTGGTGGCGCGCATGCCGGCGGGCTTATGGAGCGGCTCGGCAGCGCAGCATTCGCAGAGCCTGGAGGCCTGGTTCGCGCACGTTCCCGGCCTCGTGGTCGCGGCGCCCGCGACGCCGCAGGACAACTATTCGCTGCTCGCCTCGGCGATGGCCTGCGGCGACCCGGTCATGTACTTCGAGCACAAGGAGCTGTGGGGCCTGCAGGGCGAGGTGTCCGCGGCGGACATTCCGCTGGGAAAAGCGAACATCGTGCGCGAAGGCCGCGACGCCACCCTGGTCACCTGGTCGCGCACGGTGCATGCCGCGCTGCAAGCCCGCACCGAGCTCTCCGTCGAGATCATCGACTTGCGCACGCTGTGGCCGTGGGACCGGGAGACCGTGCTCGCCTCGGCGGCCAAGACCGGCCGGCTGCTGGTGGTGCACGAGGCGGTCCAGGCGGCGGGCTTCGGCGCCGAGATCGCCGCGACGGTGGCCGAAGAGCTCGGCATCCGGGTGCAGCGGCTGGGCGCACCTCGCATCCCGGTCGGCTATGCGAAACCGCTGGAGGACGAAGCCCGTGTGAGCAGCGCAGCAATATCGGCCGCGCTGAAAAGAGTGTAAACCTGCGTCAAGGCAGCGCCGCGCCGACCCCGGAGAAGTACGATTTCACGATGAATGTGCTGCTCGTAGACGACCACCCGATCATCCATGAAACGATGCGGGCGATCGTGCGCTCGGTGCGCTCGGAGGCCACCTTCCACGGCCAGTTCGACCTCGATGCCGGCCTTTCGCAGGCGGGCCGCCTGGAGGAGCTGGACCTCGTGCTCCTCGACCTCGCGCTGCCCGGGTGCTCGGGCATGGAAGCCTTTTTCAGGTTCCGGACCGCGCATCCGCAAGCCCGCGTCGCGGTGATCTCGGCCACCGAAGACTCGGATAAGGTAAAGGCCGCGCTGCAGGCCGGCGCCGCCGGCTACCTGCCCAAAACGCTGCTACCCAAAGCCATGGCCGATGCGATCCGCAAGATGCTGGACGGCGGCGTATACAGCCCGCTCGACAGCGTCTGAACGGAGGCACCGTCGACGCCATGGACTTCCTGCTCGTCGACGACCACCCGATGATCCACGAGACGCTGTCGGCAGTGGTGCGCTCGCTCGTGCCGCAGGCGCGCATCCATAGCGAGAACGACCTGGCCGGCGCGCTGTCGCGCGGCCGCGAGCTGAGCGAGCTGCAGCTCGTGCTGCTGGACCTCGGGCTGCCCGGCTGCTCGGGCATCGATGCGCTGCTGCGGCTGCGCAAGGCGCTGCCCGGCGCCCGCATCGTCATCATCTCGGCCAGCGACGATGCCCAGAGCGTGCGCGGGGCGCTGGACGCCGGCGCGGTCGGATACGTGCCCAAGACCTCTTCACCCCGGGTGCTCACCGAGGCGCTGCGGCTCATTCTGGGCGGGGGCATCTACATCCCGCCGGAAGGCGCCGGGCCGCGCAAAGCCGCCACCCTGGCAGACCTGGGGCTGACCGCGCGCCAGGCCGACGTGCTCAAGCTGCTGGCGAAAGGGCTCGCCAACGGCGAGATCGCCCGGCGGCTGGAAATCTCGGAGAACACCGTAAAGCAGCACGCGCATGCCGCGTACCGGCTGCTGGGCGTGTCCTCGCGCACCGAGGCGCTGGTGCTGCTCGCGCGCCTGGGCGTGCGCGACACCTAAGGAATCTCTGCTTCCCTAGGCCAGCAGCTTGCGCAGCTCGGTTTTGAGCACCTTGCCGTAATTGTTTTTCGGCAGGCTTTCCACGAAGCGGTACTCGCGCGGGCGCTTGAAGCGCGCGATGTTCGCGCGGCACAGCGAGTCGAGCTCCTCGCGGCTCGCCTTGCCCTTGAGCACCACGAAGGCCACGACTTCCTCCCCCCATTCCGGGTGGGGCCTGCCGACGACCGAGCACTCGGCGACGGCGGGATGCCCGAGCAGCACCTCCTCGATCTCGCGCGGATAGATGTTGGAGCCGCCCGAGATGATCATGTCCTTGGAGCGGTCCTTGATGGTGACGAAGCCTTGGCCATCCATGCTGCCCACGTCGCCGGTATGCAGCCAGCCGCCGCGCAGCGCCTTTTCGCTGGCTTGCGGGTTGCGCCAGTAGCCGGCCATCACGCAGTCCGAGCGCGTCACGATCTCCCCGGTCTCTCCCGGAGGGAGCTCCCGGTCCTCGGCATCGAAAATCTTCACCTCGACGCCGGTGCGGGCAAACCCGCAGGTTTCCAGATGGGTCTTGGCGGCGTGCTCCGACTGTGGCAGCCCGGTGATGGTCATGGGCGCCTCTCCCTGGCCGAGAAGCTGGTACAGGCGCGGGCCGAACAGCTCGATGGCGCGCAGGCAGTCGGCGACGTACATCGGCGCCCCGCCGTAGGTAATGGTCTTCAGGTGGCGCGGCGGCCGCGCCGCCGGGCTGGCGAGCAGGCGCACGATCATGGTCGGCGCGGCGAAGAACGACACGTTCTGCCAGTGCTCCAGCAGGTCGAAAATCTCGGCCGGCTCGAAGTGGCCGCTTTCCGGAATGACGTTCACCGCGGCGGCGGCGATGTGCGGCAGGCCGTAGCAGCCCGAGCCGTGCGACAGCGGCGCCGCGTGCAGGATGGCGTCGCCCGGGCCGAGCTTGTCGATGTCGGCGAAGTAGGCGTGAGTCTGGAACAGCAGGTTGCGGTGCGTGAGCGTCGCGCCTTTCGGCACCCCGGTGGTGCCGCTCGTATAGAACAGCCAGGCCGGATCCTCGGCGCGCACCGAGGCCGGCGGCGCTTCGTCGAGGAACAGGCCTTCTTCGACGGGGATGGCCGAGGGAATCGCGCCCGCGAGGTCCTCGCTCACGAAGCATGCCTTGGCGCCGGCGTTCTCCAGGATGTAGGCGAACTCCTTCGCGTGCAGCTTGGCGTTCATCGGCACCGCGGTCAGGCCGGCGTGCCAGCACGCGAACAGCACTTCGTAGAACTCGGGGCAATTCTTCATGGCGAGCGCGACGCGGTCGCCTTTCTGGAGCGCGAGCTTCGTCGCAAGCCCGCAAGCAAGGCGCGAGACGCGCCCGGCCATCTCCCGGTACGAGCGCACCGGGCGCTTGCCGAGCGCGAGCGCCGGCCGGTCAGGCTGCCAGCGGGCACTCCTCAGCAGAAGGTGGGCGAGATTCACGCGCCGCTCTCATCCAGGGCAAAAAGCGCGCGCGCGTTGCGCGTGGTGTCCTCGGCGACTTCGTCGGCGGGCCGGCCGAGCGCCCGCGCCACCGCATGCAGGATGTGCGGCAGCA
>CBDDSA010000221.1:0-5515 GCA_965233185.1 uncultured bacterium | reverse complement strand
GCTGCGTCGGCTCGCTCCAGCGCTCGGCGCCGCTCGCCGCATCCAGGCGGCGCACCGTGCCGTCGCGCGCGGCGGCGTACACCGCGTCGCCCACCAGCGCCGGGACGAACGCGAAACGCCCGGCGTCGCCCACGCGGGCCGACCACAGCACGCGCACTTCGCGCGCCTCGGGAAGCTCGGGCAGCGACGCTGGGCGCGGGCCGCTGGGCGCGCTGAACCAGCTGCAGCCGGCCAGCAGCGACATGCCCGCGAGAAGCGCAAGCCGCATGGCTAGCCGCCCAGCGCCTCCAGGCGCATGCGCACGCTCTCCTGGAATTGCCCGTTCTTCTTGTCGGCCTTTTCCAGCGCGAGCTTGTAGGCCGCGCGCGCCTCGGCGGCCTGGTTCTTCGCCACCAGGATGTCGCCGCGCAGCGCGGCGAAATTCGCCTCGTATGCCGCGGGCGGCTGGTGCTCCAGCACCTTCAGCGCCTCGTCGTAGGCCTTCTCGTCCAGCAGCACCGCGGCGAGCCGCAAGCGCGCCAGGTTCTTGAAATCATCCGACGAGCCGCGCTCCAGCACCCATTGCAGCTGCGCTTTGGCGCTCTTCAGGTCGTTGCGGTCGAAGTAGTAGCGCGCGGCGAGCAGCGCGCCCATGGACGCGTACGCCGTCGCCGAGTAGTTTTCCGCGAGGGCGCCGGAAGCGTCGCGCAAGGCCTTGGCGTCGTTCGCCTGGGTGGCCTTGACCACCGACTCGTAGAGCACGCTCGCCTGCATGGCCTGGCTCTGGCTGTAGGTGCGGAACGCGACCCAGCCGGCGAAGCCGACGGCCACGGCGACGATGATCGACAGGATGCGCGTGCCGTGCTGCTTCCACCACGCCTTCAGCTCGGCCAGCTGCTCCTGCTCTTCCAGATCCAATGGCATCTATTTCCCCTGAAGGGACGAGGCGAGCGCGTCGCGCCTGACCCTGGTTTGCGGTTGATCGGTCCTGAGCGGCTTGACGGACACCTCGCCCGCCTGCAGCTCGTCCTCGCCGACGATGAGGGCATAGCGCGCGCCGCTGCCGTCGGCTTTCTTCATCTGCGACTTGAAGCTGCCGCCGCCGGCGTGGAGCACGACGCGCAGATTCTGCGCCCGCAGCTCCTCCGCCAGGACGAAAGCGTACTCGAGCGTCCCCTGGCCCTGATGCACCACGTACGCGTGCGCCGCTTCGAGCGCCGGACTGCGCCCTAAGTCGCGCAGCAGCGCAATCAGCCGCTCGTTGCCCATGGCGAAGCCGGTGGCCGGCGTGGGCTTGCCGCCCAGCAGCGCGAACAGGCCGTCGTAGCGTCCGCCGCCGCATACCGTGCCCTGCGCGCCCAGGTGCGGCGAGATCCATTCGAACACGGTGAGGTTGTAGTAGTCCAGGCCGCGCACCAGTTTCGCATTCACCGTGTAGGGGACGCCGGCGGCGGAAAGCAGCGATTTCAACCCGTCGAAGTGCGCAAGCGACCCCTCGCCCAGGTACTGCGTAAGCGCGGGCGCGCTTGCCACGACTTCCTGCACCATCGGGTTTTTCGAGTCGAGGGTGCGCAGCGGATTGGTGTGCAGCCGCCGTTTCGCGTCGGCGTCCAGCCGGTCGTGGTGCTTTTCCAGGTGCTTCACTAGGTCGGCGCGGTAACGCGCGCGCTCCTCGGGCGAGCCGATGCTGTTCAGCTCCAGCCGGATATCCTGCAGCTTGAGCTCGCGCCACAGCGCGGCGCACATGGCGATGTGCTCGGCGTCCACGTCGGGCCCCGCAAAGCCGAGCGCCTCCACCCCGTACTGGTGGAACTGGCGGTAGCGGCCCTTCTGCGGGCGCTCGTGGCGGTACATCGGGCCGGCATACCAGAGGCGCTTGGGGCCGTCGTACACCAGGCTGTGCTCGATTGCCGCGCGCACGCACGAGGCCGTGCCTTCCGGGCGCAGCGTGAGATCCTCGTCGTTCAGCTCGTCGCGCCAGGAGTACATCTCCTTTTCGACGATGTCGGTGGCCTCGCCGATCGCCCGGCGAAACAGCTGCGAGTGCTCGACCAGCGGCATGCGGATGTTGCGGTAGCCATAGCGCGCGAGCCAGCGCTCGACCGTCGCCTCGAACTCGAGCCACAGGTCCGCCTCGTCGGGCAGGATGTCGTTCATCCCACGCACCGCCTGCAGGGTGTTCATGGCGCGGTCTTGACCGGAATGCGGCGGCGATACTTGCGCTTCACGTAGTCCTCGACGATCGCCTGGAATTGCTCGGCGATGCGCTCGCCCTTCAGGGTGACGGTCTTCTCGCCGTCGACGTAGACCGGCGCCACCGGCACCTCGCCGGTGCCCGGCAGGCTGATGCCGATGTCGGCATGCTTGGACTCGCCCGGGCCGTTCACCACGCAGCCCATGACGGCGACGCGCAGGTTCTCGGCGCCGGGATGGGCTTCGCGCCAGACCGGCATCTGCGCTCTCAGGAACGACTCGATCTTCTGGGCGAGCTCCTGGAACACGGTGCTGGTGGTGCGGCCGCAGCCCGGGCAGGCGCTGACCATCGGCGTGAAGGCGCGCAACCCCATGGTTTGCAGGATCTCCTGCGCCACCTGCACCTCGCGGGTGCGATCGCCGCCCGGCTCGGGCGTAAGCGAGATGCGGATGGTGTCGCCGATGCCCTCCTGCAGCAGCACGGCGAGCGCCGCGGTGGAGGCGACGATGCCCTTGGAGCCCATGCCCGCCTCGGTGAGGCCCAGGTGCAGCGCGTAATCGCAGCGCGCGCCGAGGCTGCGGTAGACCGCGATCAGGTCCTGCACCTGGCTCATCTTGCAGGAGAGCACGATGCGCTCGGCGGGCAGGCCCCATGCCTCGGCCTGCCGCGCCGAGTCCAGCGCCGAGCGGACCACGGCCTCCCTCGTCACTTCCTCCGCGTCCATGGGATTGGGCAGGCGCGCATTCTCGTCCATCATGCGGGCGAGCAGCGCCTGGTCCAGGCTGCCCCAGTTGACGCCGATGCGCACCGGCTTGCCGTAGCGCAGCGCGCATTCGATCATCGTGGCGAACTGCTCGTCGCGCCTGGCGCCCTTGCCGACGTTGCCCGGGTTGATGCGGTATTTGGCGAGCGCTTCGGCGCACTCGGGAAACTGCGTGAGGAGCTTGTGGCCGTTGTAGTGGAAGTCGCCCACCAGCGGGACCGTGCAGCCGCGCGCCGCCAGCAGGTCGCGGATGCGCGCCACCTGCGCCGCGGCTTCGGGGGAATTCACCGTGATGCGCACCAGCTCGGAGCCGGCGCGCGCCAGCGCCTCCACCTGGCGCGCGGTGGCTTGGGCGTCGGCGGTGTCGGTGTTGGTCATCGACTGCACGACGATGGGCGCGCCGCCGCCCATCACGACATCCCCGACCGCCACCTGCCGAGAGCTTCTGCGCGTCATGGGAGGGTGATGCGCGCGACATCGACCCGCGTATGCGGCTTGAGGTCGACCGGCTTGTCGTCCACCAGCAACCGCACGCCGCGCGCATTGCCGATGACGATCTCGAAGGGCCCGCGGCCGCGCACTACGCGCTCGCTGCCTGCCGGGTTGAGGGAGGACACGAGCGAGCGGCCGGTGCCGTCGGTCACCTCCAGCCACGACTCCTGCTCGCAGACCAGCACGATGCGATGGAACTCGCCGGTCGCCTCGCGCGGCTCGGCGGGCGGCGCGGGTGCTTTGGGCGCCTCGGTCACCGCCGTGGCCACCGGCTTGGGTTTTTCGGCCGCCGGGGGCTTGGGGGTTTCTACCGGAATCGGCACCGGCGGCGGCGCCTCCGCGAGCACGTGCTTTTCCGCGACCGGCTTTTCGGCGACCGGCTTTTCCGCGGCCGGCGGCGCAACGCTGGGCGCCGGCGCGACGAATTGCGGCGCGGCGCCCTCCTGGTACCACTCGTAGGCGACCACGCCCACGAGCGCGAGCACCGCCACCGAGAAACCGGCGTACACCAGCGTCGAGCGCCGGCCGCCGTCGGAGAAGGCTACCGGCTGCTTGAACCGCGCGGCGGGCCTGGAAGCGGGCTGCGGCTCGACCTTGGGCGCCATGCGCTCGAGCAGCGGCTCGGCATCGAGGTTGAGCAGGCGGGCGTAGTTGCGCACCATGCCGCGCGCGATGGTGGGCCCGGGCAGCCGGTCGAAGCGCTCGTTTTCCAGCGACTCGATCTGGCGCGAGGCGAACTTCAGCTGCTGGGCGACGTCCGCCACCGCCAGCCCCTGCGCTTCCCGCGCGCGCCGCAGCTCGGCGCCGATGCCGGTGAGCTCAGTCAAACTTGCCCTTTTGCAGCGCCTGGTACTCGGGCGAGCCGGGATAGCGGCGGCGCAGCTGGTTGGCGAAGCTCTGCTCGGCCACGCGCTGCCCGAGGCGCCGCTCGATGCGCAGCGCGAGCCACAGCGATTCTGCGGACGGCGCGACCAGCTTGTTGTGGCGCGCGACCAGCTTGCGCGCCTCGTCCATGCGCCCCTGGCGGTAGCGGATCTGCCCCAGGTGCAGCAGCGAGGTGGGCTCGTCGGGCTCCAGGCGCAGCGCGCGCTGCAGCAGGTCCTCCGCCTCCTTGACGTTGTCGTTGCGCAGCGCGCATACCCCGGCGGCCGAGTAAGAGCGCCACGGGGTGGCGTACAGCGGATTGCGGATCGCCTGCATGAAATACTTGATCGCGTCCGGGTCGCGGCGCGTCTGGCACAGGAACCAGCCGTAGTTGTGGTTGATGTCGGCGTCGTTCGGGGCGAGCTTCAGCGCGCGCGCGAAGCTCTGCTCGGCGAGCTGGTTCTCGCGCAGGTCCATGTACACCAGGCCGAACATGCCGTGCGCCGGCGCGTAGCTCGCGTCGGCGGCGGTCGCGATGCGCAGCTCCTCGAGCGCCACCGCCATGTTGCCGCGCCCGTAATAAGCCGCGGCCAGCTCGGTATGCGCGCGCGCCCGGTTTCGCGCGTCGCCGACCTCCGCGATGATCGGCCCGCTGTCGACGGTGGGCGCCTCGGGCGCGCTCGAGGCGCAGCCGGCGAGCACCGCGGCCAGCGCGGCGAGCAGCGTTGTTCTTGTCATGGACGCACCTCCTTCAGCGGCACGCGGCGGCTGCGCCGCGTGCGGTCGGCGACGTCGCCTGCGAGCTGCCCGCAGGCCGCGGCGATGTCGTCGCCGCGCGTCTTGCGCGTGGTGACCGTGATGCCGGCGCGCTGCAGGATTTCGGCGAAGCGCCGGATGCGCTCCGCAGGCGAGCGCCGGTAGTCCGACTGCGCGAACGGGTTGAACGGGATCAGGTTGTACTTGCAGCGCACGCGCCGCGCCAGCTCGGCGGCCTCGCGCGCATGCGCTTCGCCGTCGTTCACGCCGTCGAGCATCACGTACTCGAACGTGACGAAGTCGCGCGGCGCCTTTTCGAGGTAGCGGTTGCACGCGGCGATGAGCTGGTCCAGCGGGTACTTGCGGTTCACCGGCACCAGCTCGTCGCGCAGCCGATCGTTGGGGGCGTGCAGCGATACCGCGAGCGCCACCGGGCACTCGTCGCGCAGCCGGTCCATGCCGGGAAC
>CBDDSA010000220.1:0-5024 GCA_965233185.1 uncultured bacterium | reverse complement strand
CGGCTAGCCGCTTCGACGGATCCCCCCGGCCAAGCGGCCAAGCCGGGGAGAGAGGCTGATGTGAATGGCGCTGCTCCCGGTGAGTTGGGCTGGCCCATCAGCAAGCCAGTGCAGCGTCCAGCCGGTGTTAGGCGGCTAGAGCGAAACGCTCGTCGTTGGCGTTTGTAGTGTTTCCAGACTGGATTTGCGAGGTGATCTGGTCCTCGGCATGCCCTGCGCTGCTTCGCTGCCCACGTCGAAACCAGGTCGCCCCCAATTTCGTCGTATGTTTACTGCGGTACGTATTGTCTCATGCAGGCTTTTTCAAGCCCAACCCTTTAGAACCAGCTTGCCGATCATGGTTCCCGACTCGAGCTTGTCGTGGGCTTTGCGCAGGTTGGCGCCGTTAATGGGGGAAAGGGTCTCTTTGAGCGTGCCGCGCAGCTTGCCGGCGTCCAGCCGGTCGGCGACCTGGTTGAGGAGCTTGTGCTGCTCGATCATGTCCGGGGTCTGGAAGCGCGGGCGGGTGAACATGAGCTCCCAGGCGAGGATGGCGCTTTTGGTGCGCACGGCGTCCATGGCGAGGGGCTTCTGGTTGCCCAGGATCGACACGATGCCGCCCTGCGGGGCGATCAGCTCGCCGATCGCCGGCCAGTGCTGGTCGAGGTCGTTGAAGCAGGCGATGTAGTCGACCGGCTTCTTGATCTCGGCGGCGAGGTTCTTGCGGTGGTCGGCGACTTCGTCGGCGCCGAGCTCCTTCACCCAGGCGATGGATTCGCGGCGCGACGCGGTGGCGATGACGCGCAGGCCGGCGATCTTGGCGAGCTGGATGCCGATGGAGCCCACGCCGCCGGCGCCGCCGATGATGAGCATGCTGCGGCCGGCCTGGACCTTCAGCCGGTCGAAGAAGGCCTCCCAGGCGGTGATCGCGGTGAGCGGGATCGCCGCGGCCTGGGCGAAGTCGAGCTTTGCGGGCTTGCGGCCGACGATGCGCTCGTCGACCAGGTGGAACTCGCTATTGCAGCCCGGGCGCGTGATGTCGCCCGCGTAGTAGACCGCGTCGCCGGGCTTGAACAGGCTCGCTTCGGGGCCGGCCGCTTCGACCATGCCGGCGGCGTCCCAGCCCAGCACGCGCGGCGTGGCGGAGCTCGCCTTGCGCTGCTTGTAGTCGACCGGGTTCACCGAGACCGCCTCGACCTTGACCAGCAGGTCGCGGCCGATGGGCGAGGGCTTGGGCAGCTCGATGTCCGCGAAGGTGTGCGCGACGGCTTTCATAGGAGTTCCATGACCTGCATCGGGTGAGAGATGACGGCGGCGGCCTGCCAGGTATCGGGTCCGCCGTGGTCGGGATGGTGATAGCCCCATTCCACCGCGATGGGCCGCGCGCCGGCCGCGTGCGCGGCCTTCATGTCGCGCAGGTCGTCGCCCAGGTACAGGCAATCGGCGGGCGGGATGTTGAGCTGGCCGGCGGCGTGCAGCAGCGGCGCCGGATGCGGCTTGAGGTGCGGCGTGGTGTCGCCGCAGGCGACGCAAGCGGGCTGCAGCTTGAGCTCGAGAACGATCGCCTCGGTGAAGCGCGTGGCCTTGTTGGTGACGATGCCCCACGGGATATCGCGCGCGTGCAGCGCTCGCAGCAGCTCGTCGATGCCGGGGAAAAGCTTGGTGCGCCGGCACACCTGCTCGGCGTAGTACTCGAGGAAGGTCTCGCGCAGCGCGGCATACTCGGCGTCGTCGGGCTTGATGCCGAAAGCCGCGTGCAGCAGGCCGCGCGCGCCGGCCGAGGCGAACGGGCGCAGGCGCTCCAGCGGCAGCGGCGCGTGGCCCTGCTCGGCGAGCATGCGGTTCACCGCGTCGGCGAGGTCGGGCGCCGTGTCGGCGAGCGTGCCGTCGAGGTCGAAGAGCACCGCCGGTCTAGTCACGCGAGCAGCGCAGCAGGTAATTGACGTCGCAGTTGCTTTCCAGCCGGTAGCGGCGCGTCAGCGGGTTGTAGGTCATGCCGACGAGCTCGTCCGGCCGCAGCCCCGCGGCGCGGCTCCAGCGCGACAGCTCCGAGGGCTTGATGAAGCGCAGGTAGTCGTGGGTGCCCTTGGGCAGCAGCTTGAGCACGTACTCGGCGCCGATCACGGCAAAAAGATAGGCCTTCGGGTTGCGGTTGATGGTGGAGAAGAACACCTGCCCGCCCGGGCGCACCAGGCGCGCGCAGGCCGCCACCATGCTTTCGGGCTGCGGCACGTGCTCCAGCAGCTCCATGCACGTGACCACGTCGAAGGCTTCGGGATGAACGGCGGCGTACTCCTCGGCCATCGCGTGCTCGTACTGCACGGAAAGCTGGGTTTCATGAAGATGCAGCTCCGCCACGCGCAGCGCTTTCTCGGACAGATCGATACCGGTGACGCGCGCGCCGAGCCGCGCCATGGCCTCGGCCAGGATGCCGCCGCCGCAGCCTACGTCCAGCACCGCCTTGCCGGCGAGCTGCGCATGCCGGTCGATCCATTCCAGGCGCAGCGGGTTGATCTCGTGCAGCGGGCGAAACTCGCCCTGCGGGTCCCACCAGCGGTGGGCCAAGCTGCTGAATTTTTCGAGCTCCGCGGGGTCGGCGTTCACCACCCGGATTCTAGAAACAAAAAGCCCCGCCGGAGCGGGGCTTTCGTTGCAGCAGCAGGTCGGCTTAGGCCTAGTTCTTGCGCGTGCCGATGACTTCGATCTCGGTACGCCGGTCGGGCTGCAGGCACTCGACCAGCTTCTGGTTGCTGCGATGCTCGCGGCCCATGTTCTTGCACTTGCCGCCGGTGACCGGCTGGGCCTCGCCCTTGCCTTCGGTGTAGATGCGGTTGGCCTCGTGGCCGCGCGAGATCAGGTAGGCCTTGATGGCTTCCGCACGCCGCATCGACAGGCGCTGGTTGTAGGCCGCCGAGCCGATGGTGTCGGCATGGCCGATGGCGATGATCACCTCGAGGTTGATGCCCTTTACCTTGCTCGACAGGTCGTCCAGCTTGGAGCGCCCTTCGGGCTTCACCACCGCCTTGTCGAAGTCGAACAGCACGTCGGCGGCGAAGGTGACCTTCTCGGCGACCGGCTGGGGCTTGGGCGCCGGCTTGGGCGCGGGTGCAGGCGTCGGGGCCGGCGGCGGCGGTGCGGGCTGGGGTTGCGGCGCCGGCGCAGGCGCTGGAGCGGGCGCCGGTGGCGGCGGCGCCGGCTTGGGTTCTTCCGTAGTGGCGCAAGCGGCCGCGAAAGCCGCTGCGACGAGCACTGCAAAGATGTTTTTGATCATTCGCTCCCCGCCGGTTCTTTTGTTGGAATTCCTGATTGGCATCAGGTGTCTGCGTGGCTCTTGAAAGAATTCTGCCATATCCGCCAGCGGGTGTCCAAAGAAGAGAACGCCTCGCCCAGCAGTTTGCCCTCCTGCACGCGCGCCTCGCCGTTCACCCAGACATGCGTGACGTGCTCGCGCCCGGCGGCATATACGAGGTGCGAGACCGGGTCGTAGCAGGGCGCGAGCTCCGGGCCGCGCAGCGCCACGGCGGTGAGGTCCGCGGCTTTGCCGGGCTCGATGGAGCCGGTGAGCGCGCCCAGACCGAGCGCCTGCGCGCCTGCGAGGGTGGCCGCCCGCAGGGCCGCATGCTCGGGCATCGCCTGCGCATCGCGCGCCACCGCTTTGGCGAGCAGCGCGGCGGTGCGCATTTCCTGCATGAGATCGAGCCGGTTGTTGCTCGCCGCGCCGTCGGTGCCCAGGCACACGTTCACGCCGGCCTTGCGCAGCGCTTCGACCGGCGCGAAGCCGCTGGCAAGCTTCAGGTTCGAGGACGGGCAATGCGCCACCGAGCAGGCGTGGCTCGCCAGCAGCGAGATTTCGCCCGGCTCCAGGTGCACGGCGTGCACCGCGATCAGCCCGGGGCCGACGATGCCCAGCCGGTGCATGCGCTCGATGGGGCGCACGCCATGCTCGGCCACCGAGCGCGCGATCTCGTCCTCGGTCTCGTGCAGGTGCAGGTGCACCGGCAGATCCAGCTCCGCCGCCAGCGTGGCCACCTGGCGGAAGGTGGCATCGGATACGGTGTAGGGCGCGTGCGGCGCAAGGCAGAAGGAGGCGAGCGGCTGGTCGGCGCTGCGGTCGCGCAGCGCAAAGCCCTTGCGCAGGTAGTCGGCGGGGTCCGAGGCGTAGGCAGACGGGAAGTCGATGACGATGATGCCCAGCGCCGTGCGCATCCCCGCGGCGAGCGCCGCCTCCAGCGCCGCTTCGGGGAAAAAGTACATCTCATTGAAGCAGGTGATGCCGCCGCGCAGCATCTCCGCGCACGCGAGCAGGGTGCCGTCGCGCACCATCGCGGCGGACACATGCTCGCGCTCGGCCGGCCAGATATGGTCTTCCAGCCAGCGCATGAGCGGCAGGTCGTCCGACAGGCCGCGCATCAGCGACATCGCGGCGTGCGTGTGCGCGTTGACCAGGCCCGGAATGAGCACATGGTCGGAAAGCTCGACGCTGGGGTAATCGGGCGCTGGCGCGTCCGGGGGGAGGATCGCCTGGATGCGGCCGTCGCGTACCGCCACGGCATGGCCCTCGAGGACCTGGCCCGCCGGCTCGACCGGAACCAGCCAGCGGGGCTTGATCAGGAACGGGGTTACCGCGGCGTGCCTCTCACGCTGACCACCACGCGGCGATTGGGCGCGAGGCACTCGATCAGCGCCGCGCGCGTCTTGGGCGAGAGCTGTCCCGGGCACGACTTGACCGGGTTGGTCTTGCCAAAGCCGATGCTGTCCATGGACGAGGCGTTGAACCCCCTGGAGACCAGGTAGGCGCGCACGGCTTCGGCGCGCCGCTCGGACAGGCGCTGGTTGTACGGATGCGAGCCGATGCGGTCGGCGTGGCCGTCGATCTGCACGTGCTCGACGTTTGCGTCGCGCGCCTTCGCCACGATCTCGTCGTCTAGCTTCTTGCGCGCTTCGGCGGTCAGCACCGCCTTGTCGAACTCGAACAGCTCGGTCGAGCTGAGCGTGACCACCGCGGGCTTCTTGGGCGCCGGCTTGGCGACGGGCGCCGGCGCGGA
>CBDDSA010000219.1:0-2766 GCA_965233185.1 uncultured bacterium | reverse complement strand
TTCTGGCTGCAGGAAGTGCTGCGCGGCGAGCTCGGCTTCCGGGGAATCATCTTCAGCGACGACCTCTCGATGGAAGGGGCGGGCGTCGCCGGCGGCATTCCCGAGCGGGCGCGCGCCGCGCTTGCCGCGGGGTGCGACATGGTGCTTCTATGCAACGACCCGGCCGGGCAGGCGCTGCTTCTCGAGTCTCTGAAAGAAACCCGGCTCGCCAATCCGCAGCGCGTGGAGCGGATGAGAAAGAAGGGCGGCCGCGACCTGCGCAAGAGTGTCGCCTACCGCGAGTCGCAGGACAAGCTCAGGAATATCGCCTAGCTACGTAGTAGTTCCTCCCGGCGCTGTCGCGCGCGACGCTATCATCGCCGCGTGCTGAAACTGCGCAAGCTCCTGCGCCGCACCTTTGGCATGCGGCGCCTGCGGCCGGGACAGCGCGAGGTGATCGACAGCGTGCTGGCCGGACGCGACACGCTCGCCATCATGCCCTCCGGCGCCGGCAAGTCGCTTTGCTACCAGCTGCCGGCGCTGCACATGGGCGGCACCAGCATCGTCGTGTCACCGCTCATCGCGCTGATGAAGGACCAGGCCGACAAGCTCGGGGAGCGCGGCGTCGACGCCGCCTCGGTGAACAGCAAGCTAAGCGCGGCCGAGCGGCGCGACGCCATGCGCCTCATCAACAGCCGCGCCGCGGACTTCGTCTTCACCACGCCCGAGCAGCTTGCCAACCCGGGGTTCGTGGAGCGCCTGAAGTCGACGCAGATCGCGCTCTTCGTCGTCGACGAGGCGCACTGCATCACGCAATGGGGCCACGACTTTCGCCCGGCCTACAAGGGCCTGGGCGCCGCCCTGCGCGCGCTGGGCAACCCGACGCTGCTCGCCCTCACCGCTACGGCGACCCCCGACGTGATCGAGGACATCGCGCGCCAGCTCGAGCGGCCGCGCATGCAGGTGCTCAACGTGGGGGTGTATCGGCCCAATCTCTACTTCGAGGTGGTGCAGACCACCAATGAGGCCGAGAAGAAGCAGGCGCTGCTCGAGGTGGTGCGCTCCGGCGGCGCCGGCATCGTCTACTGCGCCACCGTCAGGGCGGCCAAGGCCGTGCACGCCTGGCTCGACGGACAGGGCGTGAAGGCGCAGCTCTACCACGGCCGCCTCGGCGGGCGCGAGCGCGCCGCGCGGCAGGAAGACTTCATGAAGGGCGCGGCACGCACCATGGTCGCCACCAACGCCTTCGGCATGGGCATCGACCGGCCCGACATCCGCTACGTCGTGCACTACAACCTGCCCGGCAGCCTGGAAGCGTATTACCAGGAGGCCGGGCGCGCCGGCCGCGACGGCAAGGAAGCCCGCTGCACCCTGCTCTACGACCATGCCGACCGCGGCGTGCAGCTCTACTTCGCCAGGCAGCGCAGCAAGGTCGAGCTCCTCGCCGCCTACGCGCGCCGCACGCAATGCCGCTGGCAGATGATCCTCGAGTACTTCGACGAGGAAATTGAAGCGGGCGACGAGTGCGGCGCCTGCGATAACTGCGTGCAGCGCAGCAGCGACGCGACGGCGCGCATGAAGCTCGACCTGAAGCCCAAGCCCCACCTGAAGCAGGGCGACGCCGTGCGCGTGCGCAAGTACGGCCTCGGCACCGTGGCCGAGGTGCACGACGATCGCATCGCCGTGGCCTTCAAGGGCGGCGAGCGGCGCGAGTTCGCGCCGAACTACGTGGTGCGCGCAAAACGATAAAAAAAACGGGGTCCCCGCCTTCGCGGGGACGACGTCTTAGGCGCGCTCCATGTACTTGCCTTCGTTGGTGTCCACCTTGATGCGCTCGCCGACGTTGACGAACGGCGGCACCTGCACGGTAATGCCGGTCTCCAGCCGGGCCGGCTTGAAGCTGGTGGTCGCGGTGGCGTTCTTGATGCCGGGCTCGGTGTCCACCACGGTGAGCACCACCGAGGGCGGGATGTCGATGCCGATGGCGCGGCCGTTGTAGAAATTGATCTGCACGTCGGTATTGGGCAGGAGGTAGCCCGCCTGGCCCTCGAGGAAATCGGCCGGCAGCGAGGTCTGCTCGTAGTTCTCCTTGTCCATGAAGACGTAGCTGTCGCCGTCCTGGTACAGGTATTGCATTTCCCGCGGGTCGACGAACGCGCGCTCGACCTTGTCCTCGGTGCGAAAGCGCTGGTTGGTCTTGGTGCCGGCCTCGATATCCTTCATCTCGACCTGCATGAACGCGCCGCCGCGACCGCCCACGTGCACATGGTAGGACTTGACGACGCGCCACACGCGCTTGTCCCATTCGATGAGGTTGCCTACGCGGATTTCGACTGCTTCGACTTTTGCCATGGCGAATTGAAGCGGGAAAGGGCGCGAATTCTACACGATTTATAATGAAAACAACGTGTTCGATCCAAAAGCTTTCGTCGCCGGACTGCCCAACATGCCGGGCGTGTACCGCATGCTCGGTCCCGCCGGCGAGGCGCTCTACGTCGGCAAGGCGCGCGACCTGCGAAAGCGCGTGGCGTCCTACTTCCAGAAGACCATCGCCAGTCCGCGCATCCAGATGATGGTGTCGCAGGTCGCCGCGATGGAGGTCACCGTGACGCGCTCCGAGGGCGAGGCGCTGCTGCTCGAGAACAACCTCATCAAGAGCCTCGCGCCGCGCTACAACATCCTGTTCCGCGACGACAAGTCGTATCCCTATCTCATGGTGACGGGGCATCGCTATCCCCGGCTGGGGTTCCACCGCGGCGCCAAGGACCGGCGCAACCGCTATTTCGG
>CBDDSA010000218.1:0-6915 GCA_965233185.1 uncultured bacterium | reverse complement strand
GGCACCATCCCGCGCAAGCGCCTGGGCGAGGTGCTCGCGTTCATCGGTCGGATGGAGGCGAAGTACGGCCTGCGCTGCCCCAACGTGTTCCATGCGGGCGACGGCAACCTGCACCCGCTGATCCTGTTCGATGCCAACAGTCCGGAGGAGCTGCACCGTACCGAGCAGTTCGCCGCCGAAGTGCTGGAGAAGTGCATCGAAGTGGGCGGCACCATCACCGGCGAGCATGGCGTAGGCGTCGAGAAAATCGATCAGATGTGCGTGCAATTCCGCCCCGACGAGCTGGAGCTTTTCATGGCGGTGAAGCGCGCCTTCGACCCGCAAGGGCTGCTCAATCCGGGCAAGGCGGTGCCTACCCTGGCGCGCTGCGCCGAATTCGGCCGCATGCGCGTGCACGGCGGCGCGCTGCCCCACCCCGAGCTGCCGCGGTTTTGAGCCTGCTTCGGTCTTGAGCCTGCCTCGGTCTTGAGCCTAGAGCACTTCCAGGAGCGCATCCGCGAGGCGGCGGGCCGCCGCGGCGCGCTGCGCCTGCGGGGAGGCGGCACCAAGGATTTCTACGGCAATGCGCCGCGCGGCGAGCTTCTCGACACCCGGAGCTACGCCGGCATCGTCAGCTACGAGCCCACCGAGCTGGTGATAACGGCGCGCTGCGGCACGCCGCTTGCCGAGATCGACGAGGTCCTGGGGCAGCACCGCCAGATGCTGCCCTTCGAGCCGCCGCACTTCGGCGCCGGCGCCACCTTCGGCGGCTGCATTGCCGCCGGGCTCTCGGGTCCCCGGCGCGCCGCGGCGGGCGCGCTGCGCGACTTCGTCCTCGGCGTGAAGCTGGTCGACGGGCGGGGACGGGCGCTTTCCTTCGGCGGGCAGGTGATGAAGAACGTCGCCGGCTATGACATCTCCCGGCTGGTCGCCGGCTCGCTCGGCACGCTGGCGTTGATCGCCGAAGCCTCGGTCAAGGTGCTGCCGGCGCCCGCGTGCGAAATCACCTTGCAGCTCGCCGCGTCGCAGAACGAGGCGCTCGAGCATATGAATCGCTGGGCAGGACAGCCGCTGCCCGTCTCGGCGACTTCCTGGAGCGATGGCCTCGTGCGCGTGCGGCTGTCGGGTGCGGCTGCCGGAGTGCGCAGCGCGGCGCAGAAAATCGGCGGCACTACGCTCGAGGACGCGGACGCCTTCTGGACCGGCATCCGCGAACAGCGAGACGCGTTTTTCCGCGGCGACGAGCCGCTCTGGAGGCTCGCGCTGCCCTCCACCTGTCCGCCGCTCGAGCTGCCCGGCCGGCAGCTCATCGAGTGGGGCGGCGGCTTGCGCTGGCTGAAGTCGAGCACCGACCCGCGCGATGCGGCGCGGCGCGCCGGCGGCCATGCCACGCTCTTCCATGGGCCGCCGGCGAGCGGCGGCGCATTCACGCCCCTCGAGCCGGTGCTTTCGCGCCTGCACCGCGAGCTCAAGGGCGCATTCGACCCGGCAAGCGTGTTGAATCCCGGCCGCCTCTATCCGGAGCTCTGAGGCTTGGCCAGCTTCTTTTTCTGCACTTCGACCGCGGCGCGGGCCTGCTCGGCAAGCGTGCCTTCGGGAAAGCGCGACAGCAGGCGGGCATACAGCTGGATGCAAAGCACCGGCTCGTTGGCGTCGCCGGCCTTCACCGCCGCATCGAACAGAAGCTTCTGCGCCGGGTCGGCCGCGGGCGCGGCCGGTCGCACCTGCGCCACGAAGGCGGCAAGGCGCTGCTCCGCGACCTGCTCGCGCTCCGTCTGGCGGCGCCGCCAGGTGCGCAGCCACACCACGGCGCCCGCGGCCCCGGCCACGAGCAGCACCCAGAAAAGCAGCTCCATGCGAAAAGTATAGCGGCGCATGCAGACCCAGCTCGCCGACTTCATCCGCGATACCGCCGAGGGCCGCGAGGCCGAGGAAATCCTGCGCAAGTGCGTGCATTGCGGCTTCTGCACGGCCACCTGTCCGACCTACCAGGTGCTGGGCGACGACCTGGACAGCCCGCGCGGCCGGATCTACCTCATGAAGCGCGCGCTGGAAGGCGCGCCGGTAAGCGGTAAAACCCGTTTGCATCTGGACCGCTGCCTCACCTGCCGCGCGTGCGAGACCACCTGCCCTTCGGGCGTGCGCTACGGCCGCCTGGTCGACATCGGGCGCGCCGTGGTCGAGGAGCGCGCGCCGCGAGCGCCGCTGGACCGTCTGCAGCGCGCGCTGCTGGCGTTCGCGTTGCCGCGCACGGCGTTGTTTGAATTCCTTCTCGGCCTGGGAAGGCTGCTGCGGCCGCTGCTGCCCGCTGCGCTGGGGCGCAAGATTCCCCACAAGACTGCTTCTTCCACCGAGTGGCCGGCGGCGCGGCACGCGCGCAAGATGCTGGTCCTTGCCGGCTGCGTGCAGCCGGCGCTCGGCCCGAACATCAACGCCGCGGCGGCGCGCGTGCTCGATCGCTGCGGCATCTCGCTGGTCGAGGCGCCCGGCGCTGGCTGCTGCGGCGCGCTGCGCTTTCACCTGAATTACCAGGAGGCGGGGCGAGACGACATGCGCAAGCTGATCGACGCCTGGTGGCCGATGGTCGAGCGCGGCGAGGTGCAGGCGATCGTCGCCACGGCCAGCGGCTGCGGCGTCACCCTCAAGGACTACGGCCATCTGCTCGCCCAGGATGAGCAGTATCGCGACAAGGCGGTGCGCATCGCGGCGCTCGCCAAGGACCTGTGCGAGGTGCTGCCTCTCGAGGCGGTGGCCGCGGGCGGCGCGCGCGGCCGCGTGGCCTTCCAGTCGCCGTGCACCCTGCAGCACGGCCAGCAGGTCCGCGGGATGGTGGAGGCGCGCCTTGCGCGCGCGGGCTTCGAGCTGGCACACGTCAGGGACGGCCACCTGTGCTGCGGCTCGGCGGGCACCTACTCGCTGCTGCATCCCCCGATCGCCGAAGAGCTGCGCGCGCGCAAGCTGGATGCGCTGCAGGAAGGCGGGCCCGAGTGCATCGCCACCGCCAACATCGGCTGCCTGAGCCACCTGCAGGCCGAGGCGCGCGTACCGGTGCGTCACTGGATCGAGCTTCTCGATAGAATGTCCGCATGAGCACCGAGGTCGTCCGCACCGCCTGCCCGCACGACTGCCCGGACACCTGCGCCATGCTCGTCACGGTGCAAGACGGCGTCGCCACCAAGATCCAGGGCGATCCTTCCATGCCGTTCACCGACGGCACGCTGTGCACCAAGGTTGCCCATTATCTGGAGCGCACTTACTCGCCCGAGCGCTTGCAGTTCCCGCTGAAGCGGATCGGACGGAAAGGGCAGGGCAAGTTCAAGCGCATCTCCTGGGACGAGGCGCTGGACGAGATCGCGCGGCGGCTGAGCGAGCTCGCGGCTGAAGACCCCGAGTCCATCCTGCCGTGCAGCTATGCCGGCACCATGGGCATGGTGCAGTACAGCTCGATGGACCGGCGTTTCTTCCATCGCTTGGGCGCGACGCTGCTCGATCGCACGCTGTGCTCGAGCGCCGGCAAGCACGGCATGAAGGCGACGCTCGGCGGCTCGGTCGGCATGGACCCCGAGCGCTTCGACGAGGCGAGGCTCATCCTGCTGTGGGGCGCCAATCCGGTGGTGTCCAACCTGCACTTGTGGTCGCGCGTGCAGGAGGCGAAGCGGCGCGGCGCCAAGGTGGTGGCCATCGATCCCTACCGCAGCCTGTCGGCCGAGAAATGCAGCCAGCACATCGCGCTGCTGCCCGGCACCGACGGTGCGCTGGCGCTGGGCATGATGCACGTGCTGATCACCGAGGACCTGATCGACCACGATTACGCGGCCAACTACACGCTCGGTTACGAAGCGCTCAGGGCCAGGGTGCTGCAACAGCATCCTCCCGAATGGGCCGCGCGCACCTGCGGCATCCCGGTGGACGAGGTGGTGCAGCTCGCGCGCGACTACGGCACGCTGGCGCCGGCGGCCATCCGCCTTAATTACGGCATGCAGCGCCACGCCGGCGGCGGCATCGCCGCCCGCACCATCGCATGCCTGCCCGCCCTGGTGGGCGCGTGGCGCGACGCCGCGGGCGGCATCGTGCTGACCACCGCCGATTTCTACAAGTTCGACCATGCCGCGCTCGAGCGCCCGGATCTGCTCGGCGCTCGCCGCCCGCGCGTGATCAACCATGCCAAGCTCGGCGATGCGCTGACGGCGGCGCGCCCCCCGGTGCGCGCCGTGGTCGTGTACAACAACAACCCGGTCGCCGTGTGCCCGGAATCCGACAAGGTGCTTGCGGGATTCTCGCGCGAGGACCTGTTCACCGTGGTGATGGATCATTTCCAGACCGACACGGCGGACTATGCCGATATCGTGCTGCCGGCCACCACCCAGCTCGAGCACGTCGACGTGCACAAGTCCTACGGCCATCTCTACGTGCTCGCCAACAATGCCGCGATCGCGCCGCTGGGCGAGTCGCTGCCGAACTCCGAAGTGTTCCGCCGCCTGGCGGCGCGCATGGGCTTCGACGAGCCGTGCTTTCGCGACTCCGACGAGGACATCTGCCGCACCGCGCTCGGCCCCACGGGAAATTTCGAATCGCTGAGAAAAAGCGGATGGGAACGGCTGAACGTGCCGCAGCGCTTCGCGCCCTTCGCCGCCGGCGGCTTTCCCACCCCGTCGGGCAGGTGCGAGCTGCACAGCGGCTGGCTGGAAAAGCAGGGCATAGACCCGCTGCCGTTCTTCAATCCGCCGGCCGAGGCAGCCGACGAAGCGCTCGCGCAGCGCTACCCGCTCGCGTTCCTGTCGCCGCCCGCCCGCCATTTCCTCAATTCCACCTTCGCCAACCTGGCCCGCTTTCGCGAATTCGAGCGCGAGCCGCACCTCGACATGCATCCGGAGGATGCCGCGGCGCGAGCCATCCGCGACGGCGACCGGGTGCGCGTATTCAACGACCGGGGCGGCTATACGCTCAGGGCGCGCGTCAACGGCAAGCCGCGCCGCGGCGTGGTGGTGGCGCCTTCGGTGTGGTGGAAAAAGCACTCGCGCGACGGCGGCAACGCGAACAACGTCACTTCCCAGCGCACCACCGACCTGGGCGGCGGCGCCACCTTCTACGACTGCCGCGTGCAAGTGGAGCGTGTCGACGCGTAGCGCCGCGCTCGCTCGCCTCGGGCGCTTCCTCCTGCCGTACCGCCTGCGCATCGCGGCCGCGATGGTGGCGCTGCTGTTCGCCGCGGGCTGCGTGCTGGCGCTGGGACAGGGCCTGCGCTACGTGGTCGACGGCGGCTTCGGCAGCGGCGACCCGCGCCTGCTCGACCAGGCGCTGGTCGCGCTGCTCGCCGTTGCCGCCACGCTCGCCGTCGCCACCTGGTTCCGCTTCTTCCTGATGATGACCACCGGCGAGCGCGTGGTCGCCGACCTGCGCCGCGCGGTATTCGACCATGTGATGGGCCTCGAGCCGGCGTTCTTCGAGGCGACGCGCACCGGCGAAGTGGTCTCGCGCCTCACCAACGACGCCACCCTGCTGCAGCAGGTGATCGGCTACGGCCTGTCCATGTTCGTGCGCAACGCGCTGATGATGGCGGGCGCCGCGGTCATGCTGTTCGTCACCAGCTGGAAGCTGGCGCTGCTCGTGGTGGTCGGCGTGCCGGCAACCCTGATCCCGATCCTGGTGCTGGGGCGGCGCGTACGCCGCCTGTCGCGCGACGGCCAGGATCGCGTCGCCGAAGTCTCCTCCTACATCGACGAGGCGGTGCACGAGGTGCGCACCGTGCAGGCTTACGTGCACGAAGACGCGGATCGTGCCGGCTTCGCGCGCCACGCCGAGGCGGCTTGCCGGACGGGCGTGAGCCGGGTACGGCAGAAGGCCTTCCTCATCTCCTCCGTGATGCTCATCGCGTTCAGCGCGGTCGGCATCATCCTCTGGATCGGCGGGCACGACGTGCTTGCCGGGCGCCTGTCGGCCGGGGAGCTCGCCGCGTTCGTTTTCTACGCTTCGGTGGTGGCGAGCGGCGCCGGGACGGTGTCCGAGGTCTGGGGCGAGCTGCAGCGCGCCGCCGGCGCCACCGAGCGGCTTCTGGAGCTGCTCGAGACGCCGCCGCGCATCGTCGCGCCGCACGCGCCCGCGGCGCCGCCCGCGGCTCGCCTGCTCGAGATCGCGTTCGACCAGGTGGGGTTTGCCTACCCGGCCCGGCCGGATGCCCCGGCGCTGCAGCGCTTCAGCCTGCGTGTTGCGCCGGGCGAGCGCATCGCGCTGGTCGGTCCGTCGGGCGCCGGCAAGTCGACGGTTTTCGCGCTGCTCCTGCGCTTCTACGACCCGCAAGAAGGCGCCATCCGCATCGGCGGCGTCGAGCTGAAATCCATGGATCCGCGGGCCCTGCGGCGCCTGATCGCGGTGGTGCCGCAGGAGCCGGTGCTGTTCGCATCGAGCGTGCTGGAAAACGTGCGCTATGGGCGGCCGCAGGCGGCGCGCGAGGAGGTGCTGGCGGCTTGCGACAAGGCGTTCGCGCTCGAGTTCATCGAGCGCCTGCCGCAGGGTCTGGACACGCCCATCGGCGAGCGCGGCGTGACGCTTTCCGGCGGCCAGCGGCAGCGGCTTTCCATCGCGCGGGCGCTGCTCGCCGACCGGCCGATCCTGCTACTCGACGAGGCCACCAGCGCGCTGGATGCCGAGAGCGAGCGCACGGTGCAGCGGGCGCTCGCGGCGCTGGAGCAGGGGCGCACCACGCTCGCCATCGCCCACCGCCTCGCCACGGTGCAGCACGCCGATCGCATCGTGGTGCTGGAGCGCGGGCGCCTGGCCGCCCAGGGCACGCATGCGGAGCTCCTGCGCGAGGGCGGGCTGTACGCCAGGCTTGCCGCCTTGCAGTTCCTCGGCGCGGAAGGCGGTGCGAGGTGGGACCAGGCCGCCTGAGCGCCGCGTTGTTGCTCTCCATGGCGGCGTGCGCTGCGCAGGCCGCCG
>CBDDSA010000217.1:0-3815 GCA_965233185.1 uncultured bacterium | reverse complement strand
ACGTTCGACAGCACGCGCGCGGCCTCTTCGGCGTCGGCGGTGACCACGCTCAGCGCGCCGACCCGCTCGCCGTAGAGCGAGAAGGATTTCGAGAAAGAGCTCGACAGGAACACCGGGCTGCTCGCCTGGGAGAACAGGCGCGCGGCGTAGGCGTCGGCCTCCAGCCCCTCGGCAAATCCCTGGTAGGCGAGATCCAGGAAAGGAATCAGGCCGCGCGCCTGGACAATGTCGAGCACCGCGCGCCACTGGTCGTTGGAAAGGTCCACGCCGGTCGGGTTGTGGCAGCAGGCGTGCAGCACGACGATGGCGCCGGCCGGCAGCGCGCCCAGCGCCCGCTGCATCCCGGCGAAATCCAGGCCGCGGGTCTTGGGATCGTAATAGGGGTACGAGGAGACCTGGAACCCGGCCGCCTCGAACAGCTGCCGGTGGTTCTCCCAGCTCGGGTCGCTGATCCAGACCGGCGCGTCGGGATAGAAAGCTTTCAGGAAATCCGCGCCGATCTTCAGGCCGCCGGTGCCGCCCAGCGCCTGGACCGTGACGATGTTCGGCTGCTGGGAGCCGAACACCAGCTCTTGCACGGCGCGATCGTAGGCCGCCAGGCCGTCGATGGGCAGGTAGCCGCGGTGGGGCGCCGTCTTCAGCCGCTCGCTTTCGGCATGCCGGACGCATTCGAGCAGCGGGATCTTGCCGCTGTCGTCGTAATACACGCCCACGCCCAGGTTCACTTTCCTGGGATTGGCATCGGCCACGTAGGCTTCGGTGACGCCGAGGATGGGATCGCTCGGTGCCATGGGCACCGCGGCGAGCGGCGAGGGGGAATGGGGAGCGTTCATCGGCTAAAATCGAGGGTTTTCGCAAGCGAAATTCTACGTGCTCGCCACGTTTCCCGACAGTCCTTTCAAGCTCAACCAGCTGTTCGCGCCCGCCGGCGACCAGCCCGAGGCGATCGACAAGCTCGCCGAAGGCATCGACGACGGTCTCGCCTTCCAGACGCTGCTCGGCGTCACCGGATCGGGCAAGACCTACACCATGGCGAACGTCATCGCGCGCAAAGGCCGGCCGGCGCTGGTGCTCGCGCCCAACAAGACCCTGGCGGCGCAGCTGTATTCCGAGTTCCGCGAGTTCTTCCCGGAGAACGCGGTCGAGTACTTCGTCTCGTACTACGACTACTACCAGCCCGAGGCCTACGTTCCGGCGAGGGACCTCTACATCGAGAAGGACTCCTCGATCAACGACCACATCGAGCAGATGCGCCTGTCGGCCACCAAGTCGCTGCTCGAGCGGCGCGACGTGGTGATCGTCGCCACGGTGTCGGCGATCTACGGCATCGGCGACCCCGCCGAGTACCACGGCATGATCCTGCACCTGCGCGCGGGCGAGAAGATGGCGCAGCGCGACGTGGTGGCGCGCCTGGTGGCGATGCAGTACGAGCGCAACGAGCTGGATTTCCGGCGCGGCACGTTCCGCGTGCGCGGCGACGTGATCGACGTGTTCCCCGCGGAGCATGCGGAGCATGCGATCCGCATCTGCCTGTTCGACGACCTGGTAGAGAAGCTCGAAGTGTTCGATCCGCTGACCGGCCGGGTGCAGCATCCGATGTCGCGGTTCACCGTCTATCCCTCCAGCCACTACGTCACGCCGCGCGAGACTACGCTGCGCGCCGTGGAGGCCATCAAGGCCGAGCTGCGCGAGCGCATCGCGTTCTTCCAGGGCGCCGGCCGGCTGGTCGAGGCGCAGCGCATCGAGCAGCGCACCCGCTTCGATCTCGAGATGCTGGCGGAGCTGGGCTTCTGCAAGGGCATCGAGAACTATTCGCGCCACCTCTCGGGCCGGCAGCCGGGCGAGCCGCCCCCCACGCTGATCGACTACCTGCCGCACGACGCGCTGATGATCAGCGACGAGAGCCACGTCACCATCCCGCAGCTGGGCGGCATGTACAAGGGCGACCGCTCGCGCAAGGAAAACCTGGTGGAGTACGGCTTTCGCCTGCCTTCGGCGCTCGACAACCGGCCGCTGCGCTTCGACGAGTTCGAGCGGGTCGTGCGCCAGACCATGTTCGTGTCGGCCACCCCCGCCGACTACGAGCGCGCGAAATCCGCGCAGGTGGTGGAGCAGGTGGTGCGGCCCACGGGGCTCATCGACCCGCAGGTGATCGTGCGGCCCGCCTCGACCCAGGTCGACGACCTGCTTTCCGAGATCAGCCTGCGGGTGAAGAAGAACGAGCGCGTGCTGGTCACCACGCTCACCAAGCGCATGGCCGAGGAGCTCACCGACTACCTCGCCGAGCACGGCGTGAAAGTGCGCTACCTGCATTCGGAGGTGGATACCGTCGAGCGGGTGGAGATCATCCGCGACCTGCGGCTGGGCGAGTTCGACGTGCTGGTGGGCATCAACCTGCTGCGCGAGGGGCTCGACCTGCCGGAAGTCTCGCTGGTGGCGATCCTGGACGCCGACAAGGAAGGCTTCCTGCGCTCCGAGCGCTCGCTCATCCAGACGATCGGGCGCGCGGCGCGCCACATCAACGGCAGCGCCATCCTGTATGCCGACGTCCTCACCGAGTCGATCAAGCGGGCCATCGGCGAGACCGATCGCCGGCGCGCCAAGCAGGTCATCTACAACCAGCACCACAGCATCACGCCCAAGGGCGTCATCAAGCGCATCAAGGACCTGATCGACGGCGTGTACGACGCCTCGCAGTCCCGGGCGGCGCAGGAAGAGGCGCGCTACGAAGCCATGTCGGCGAAGCAGGTGGCGCGCGAGATCCAGGCGCTCGAGAAGAAGATGCTGGCGCACGCCCGCAACCTGGAGTTCGAGGAGGCGGCGAGGGCGCGCGACCAGCTCGCCGAGCTGAAGAAGAAGCTGTTCGGCGTCGCGCTCACCCCCGAGTGAAGAAGGTCCTGTTCGTCTGTACCGGCAACATCTGCCGCTCGCCTACGGCGGAAGGCGTGCTGCGCCACCTCGCGGCGCGCATGGGTGTTCCGCTGCACGTGGAATCCGCCGGCACCCACGACTACCACGCGGGCGAGCCGCCGGACCGGCGCGCGCTGCACCATGCCAAGGGACGCGGCTACGACCTGAGCGCGCAGCGCGCGCGGCAGCTGCGCTCGCGCGACTTCGCGGAATTCGATCTGCTCGTGGCCATGGACCGCGGCCACCTGGAAATCCTCGAGGCGCAGTGCCCGCCGCAGCATCGCGGGAAGCTGCGCATGCTGGTGCACGGGCACGACGTGCCCGACCCGTACTACGGCGGCGCGCAGGGTTTCGAGCAGGTGCTAGACATGGTGGAGGCCGCCTGCCTTGGCCTCCTCCAGGAATTGAAGACTACTTCCTAGTCTCGACCTGCTGCAGCTCCTCCTCCTGCTGCGGCGTGAGCTTCGGGCGCTCGCGGCGGGGCCGGCCCAGGTGCTGCGGCTCGTCGAGCTGCGGCGTGTATTGCGCCTTGCTGCGATCGGTCTCGATCATCACCAGGCCGGCGCTTTCGAGCAGCACCTTGGAGTCCACCTTCGGCTCCTCCGGCCTGGGCTCTTCGTGCTTCGGCTCTTCGTGAGCCGGCTCTTCACGGGCGAGGCGCTGCGCCTCGCGGCGCTGCTCTTCGCGCACCGCCTCGTAGCTCGGCTGCTCCTGGCGGATCGGCTGCTCGTGGCGCACCGGCTGCTCGTGGCGCACCGGCTGCTGCTCCTGCGGGGGCGGCATCTCCGGCTGCGCTTCCATGGGCACGGCGGCTGCAGCCACCGAGGGCCGCTGCTCCTCGCGCTGCTCGCGCTCGCGATGGCGGTCGCGTCCGCGATTGCGGCGGCCGCCGCGCCGCTGCTGCT
>CBDDSA010000216.1:0-4303 GCA_965233185.1 uncultured bacterium | reverse complement strand
GACAGCTAAACGTGGGACTCGTTCAATCTTCTGCCGCGCAGACTCCTAGGTTTGAGCTAAGCGCGGTAGGCGCCGCAGCGCCAGCACTGGGTGAACTGTCCGCCCAGCGTCTCGCCGCAAGCGCAGGTCCAGCCTGGCCCTGCCGGTTCTTTTCTCAAGAGAATTTCTTCGGCCCGAGCGGCGTCCGGCGCCTTGACCCAGAGCTCGGCCTGGCATTCGGCCGGGGGCAGCTCGCCCATGGCCGAGGACAGGATCTCGTTCTTCACCACCGCGCGGATGCCTTCGGCGGCGAGCAGGTTCTTCGCGTGATGGACGATCTGCAGGTTGAAGGAGCTGAAGACCCGCTTCACAGGTCACGCATCACAAATCGAACAAGGCGTCGCACTTGGCGGCGCAGATGAAGTCGTTCTCCGACAGGCCGCCGATGGCGTGGGTGGAGTACTCCACGCGGCACTTGTTGTAGCCCACCAGCAGGTCGGGATGATGGTCCTCGCGATGCGAGATCCAGGCGAGCGCGTTCACGAAAGCGATGGTCTGGTAGTAGCTGGCAAACGGGTACAGCTTCACCAGCTTGCCGTCTTCCAGGATCCAGCCCTTGAGGCTTTTCAATAGCGACTGCGCCTCCCCCGGGGTGAGCGGTGCGACGCCGCCTTCGCAGGGCTTGCATTTCTGCTTGGCGAGATCATTCGAAGGGTTCGCATTCATGCTCAGGTAGCCCCTTTCAGCCGGGCGATGCGGATCGCCGCGGGCGGGTGCGAGTCGTAGAACGCCGAATGCACCGGGTCGGGTGTCAGCGTGGCGGCGTTGTCCTGGTACAGCTTGACCAGCGCGGCGACCAGGTCCGACGAATCGGCGTGCCGGGCGGCGTACTGGTCGGCCTCGAACTCATGCCGCCGGGAATAGAGGCTGGAGAGCGGCTGCAGGAAAAAGGTGAACACCGGCACCGTCAGCATGAACAGCAGCAGCGCCGCCGCGGTGCTCGGCTGCGCCACGCCCAGGCCTTCGTAGAACCACTGCTGGTCGATGAGCTGGCCCAGCACCCAGAGGAAGCCGAGCGAGGCGGCAAACAGCAGCGCGATGCGCTTCCAGACGTGGTGCAGGCGATAGTGGCCGAGCTCGTGGGCGAGCACCGCCTCCACCTCGGGCGGCGCCAGGCGCGACAGCAGGGTGTCGAAGAACACGATGCGCTTGGCCGCGCCGAAGCCGGTGAAGTAGGCATTGCCGTGGCTCGAGCGCTTGGAGCCATCCATCACGTACAGGCCGCTCGCGCGAAAGCCGCAGCGCTTGAGCAGCGCCTCGATGCGCCCGGCGAGCCCGGGATCCTCGAGCTTGCTGAAGCGGTTGAAAAGCGGCGCGATGAACGTCGGGAACAGGAGCAGCACCAGCAGGTTGAACCCCATCCAGGCGAGCCATACGTACAGCCACCACAGCTCGCCCATCTTCTGCATCAGCCACAGCACGAGCAGCAGGAGCGGGATGCCGAGCAGCGCGGCGAGCGCCGTCTGCTTGGCAAGGTCCACCGCGAACAGCCGGGCGGTCATGCGGTTGAAGCCGTAGCGCGCCTCGATGACGAAAGTGCGGTACAGCGTGAGCGGCAGGTCGACCAGCGTGATGAGCACCGCCGCCGTGGCGATCATGGCGGTGCCGTGCCACAGGCCGCCGGGCTCGAGCACCTGCGCCCAGAGCACATGCAGGCGGTCGATCAGTCCGCCGAGCGTCAGCAGGAGCAGCAGCGCCGCGCCGATCAGCACGTCGAGCATCCCGGTGCGCGCCTTCGCCACCGTGTAATCCGCCGCCTTCTGATGCGCGGCGAGCGGGATGGCGTCGGCAAAGGTGCGCGGCACCGCGTCGCGATGCGCGCGCACGTGGCGCACCTGGCGCTGCGCAAGCCACAGGCGGGCGAGCGTGGTGGCCGCGAGCGCGGCGAGGAAGGCCCAGGTCAAAGCATTGAACATGCCATGAGAGAATAAAGCATGCGCGCCGATCCCAACAACCTCATCTGGATCGACATGGAGATGACCGGCCTGCAGCCCGACAGCGACCGCATCATCGAGATCGCGCTGCTGGTCACCGATTCGGAGCTGCGCGCGGTGGCCGAAGGCCCGGTGTGGGTGATCCACCAGCCCGACGAAGTGCTAGCCGCCATGGACTCGTGGAACAAGGGCACGCATGCGAAGACCGGGCTCATCGACAAGGTGAAGGCCTCGGCCCTGACCGAGGCGCAGGCCGAGGCGCAGGCCCTCGAATTCCTCGCAATGCACGTGCCGGCGAACGCTTCGCCGATGTGCGGCAACTCCATCTGCCAGGACCGGCGCTTCCTCGCCCGCTGGATGCCGCGGCTCGAAGGCTACTTCCACTACCGCAACCTCGACGTCTCCACGCTGAAGGAGCTGGTGCGGCGCTGGAAGCCGGAAGCGGCCAAGGGCTTCGCCAAGGAAGGCAAGCACGAGGCGCTTGCCGACATCCTCGAGTCCATCGAGGAGCTCAAGTTCTACCGCCGCACCGTAATGACCATCTGAAGAAAAGGGGTCAGAGCAATTTTCCGCTTTGCCGCCGTCACCGGCGGGAAAATTGTTCTGACCCCTTTTCTTCTACTCGACCTCGACGATGCACTCGATCTCGACGGGGATGCCCATAGGCAGCGACCCCATGCCGACCGCCGAGCGCGCGTGCTTGCCGCGCTCGCCCAGCACCTGCACGAAAAGGTCCGAGCAGCCGTTGATCACCTTGGGGTGATCCTGGAACTCCGGCATGGCGTTGACCATGCCGAGCACCTTGACCACGCGCTTCACCTTGTCGAGGCTGCCGAGCTCGGCGCGCATCACCGAGAGCAGGTCCATGCCGACCTCGCGCGCGTGCTCGTAGGCCTGCTCGGCGGTGAACTCGCGACCTACCTTGCCGACAGGACGCTTGCCGTTCGTGCCGACCCGCGGGCCCTTGCCGGCGAGGAACAGCAGGTTGCCGGTGCGCACGGCGTTGACGTAGTTCGCCACCGGCGCCGAGACCGTTCCGAGATCCAGGTTCAGCTCCTTGAGACGGCGCTCGGCGCTCACAGCGACACCACCTTGCCGGGATTCATCAGGTTCTCCGGATCGAACAGCTTCTTGATGTCGCGCATCACGTCCATCACGTCTTCGCCCAGCTCCGCGCGCAGCGAGGCCTGCTTGCCCATGCCGACGCCGTGCTCGCCGGTGCAGGTGCCTTCAAGCCGGAGGGCGCGCTCGACCAGGCGCCGGTTGAATTCCTTGGCAAGCTCGGTTTCCTCGGGCTTGGCCGGGTCCACCAGGAACATGAGGTGGAAATTGCCGTCGCCGACGTGGCCGAGCAGCGGCACCGGCGCGATGTAGCTTTTCACGTCCTCCATGGTCTCGCGCACGCACTCGGCGAGACGCGAGATCGGCACGCACACGTCGGTCGACACCGCGCGCGACCCGGGGCGCAGCTGCAGGCAGGCGAAGTACGCGTTGTGGCGCGCCTCCCAGAGCTGGGTGCGCTCCTCAGGCCGGGTCGCCCAGACGAAATCCTTGCCGCCATTGTCCTTGGCGATCGCCTGCACCGCCTCGGCCTGCTCCACCACGCTCGCCTTGGAGCCGTGGAACTCGAAGAACAGCGTCGGCGCGACGCGGTAGCTGGTCTTCTTGTAGCGGTTGATCGCCTCGATGGTCTTCTCGCACACGATCTCCGAGCGCGCGATCGGGATGCCGGCCTGGATGGTCTGGATCACCGCCTGCGTGCAGCCGTCCACCGTGTCGAAGGCGCACATCGCCGCCGACATCGCTTCCTGGACCGGGTAGAGCTTTACCGTGACCTCGGTGATGATCCCCAGCGTGCCCTCGGAGCCGATGAAAAGCCGGGTGAGGTCGTAGCCGGCGGCGGACTTCTTGGCGCGCCGGGAAGTCTGGATGATGCGCCCGTCGGGCAGCACCACCTTCAGCGACAGCACGTTCTCGCGCATGGTGCCGTAGCGCACCGCGTTGGTGCCCGAGGCGCGCGTCGCGCTCATGCCGCCCAGCGTGGCGTCCGCGCCCGGATCGATCGGGAAGAATAGGCCCGTGTGCTTGATGTACTCGTTCAGCTGCTTGCGCGTGACCCCGGCCTGCACCACGGCGTCGAGGTCCTCCTCGTGCACCGCGAGCACCTGGTTCATGCGCGAAAGGTCCAGCGTCACGCCGCCCTGCACGGCGAGGATGTGGCCCTCGAGCGAGGTGCCCACGCCGTAGGGGATCATCGGCACGCGGTGCCGGCGGCAGATGTCGACCACGTCGCGCACCTCTTCGGTGGTCTCCGGAAAAACCACGGCGTC
>CBDDSA010000215.1:0-3345 GCA_965233185.1 uncultured bacterium | reverse complement strand
GTTTTGCCGTCCCGGGGCAGGCGGTTCTCGTGATCTGGCGCATGCGCCTCGCCGAAGCCGCCGTCAGAACCGGTGCCGCCTGAGGCTCGTCGTGCGCCCGTTCGGCAGGGTCATCGATGCGGTGTCGGAACCGCTGAAGGTGATCGTCACCGGCGCCACGTTGTTGCTCGTCTGCCGGTGCTGCCGCCACGGACCCGCGAGCGTCATGCCGTCCCCATAGCTCCACCAGTTGCCGCTGAAGCTGCGTGCAGCCCCTGTACCGCCGATCGCGCCGACTGTGAGGTACCAGACGGAGTTGCCCAGGTCGTCGTACATGGAGCCGGCGATGTCGAGCGTGCCGTTCTGCCACTCCATGAAGAAGCCGCGCCCGCTCTCCTGCTCATTCCACCACCATCCGCTTTCCGGCTGGCCCGCGACGGCAGGCAGGTTCAATCCGTTCTGGACGATGTTGAAGCGCTGGATCGGCACCGTGCCGCCGGGCCACACCAGCGTGCCGGTGCTCTCGTTGTTGAAGCTCACCGTCATCGAGCCAAGGCTCGTGAGCGTCGGGAAGCGCGAGTACGGCCCGCCGAGGGTCTGGCCGCCGGCGGCGCTCAGGAGATCGCCCACGTAGTACGAGCCTTCCAGCGACGCGGGGCCGGTGGACACGTACCAGGTCGAGCGCCCGGAGACGTCGTAGAGGAAGGCGGCGAAGAACATGTTGTTGCCGCGCACTTCCAGCGAGAAGCCGCGTCCGTCCTCGGGCGGATTCCACCACCAGCCGGTCTGCGGCTTTTTCGGCTCGCAGGTGAGCGCGCCGGGAACGGTGAGCGCGGCGCGGTTCACACCGCTGTTGATCATCGTCGTGCCGTCCGGGCCGTAGCCCACGAAGAAGGTGGCGCCGGCGACGTTCGGGGTCGGCACGTTGTTCAGGATCGAAACCGATGCGCCCTGCGAGGTCAGCACGCCGCTCAGGTACGCGGCCAGATTGGCCGAAGACACCGCCGTCATCTGCCCGGCCGCGTTGAGCTGCGCCAGCACGCACGCCACGGGCTCGTCGGCCTTGCCTCCCCCCTGCGCCAGGCCGACCTTGAGGACATCGGCGCTCTGCGCGGCGCTCACGCGCGTGGCGGGCGCGAGCGCAAAGACGAACACGCTCCCCTGCGTACCCACGTCCTGCGGGCGGAACTGGATCTGGGCGCTGGCGCTCGCCACCGTCGGCGTGATGTTCGCGGTGACGGCCATCGTAAAGACCGGGAGGGCTACCTTCACCTTCACGATCGTCGTCGTCATGTAGCGCGCCGTGTTGATGCTCCCGGGCAGCCCGTCGACCGTGCGCGCATTTGTGATGGCGATGTAGCTGGCGATCAGCGAATACTCTTCGCCCGGAATGAAGGTATTGGCGGGAACGGTGTAGCTGACGAAATTCGTGCCCCGCACGTCGGACGCCCGCTGCAGCTGGCCGGGGCACTCGGTGATGACGTTCTGGAACGGGATCTGGAATCCCGAGCCCCGGACGAAGACGCAGATCACGTCGTTGATGTGGCTGCCGTAACCGACGAACGGGCTCGTCGTAGCCGTCAGCGGCTTGTCCGGATCGATCAGGTACGCGCCGTCGGCCCAGGTGCCGCCGGTGAGCGTCATCACCGGCGGAGCCGGGTATGCGTCGCCTGCGAGGGTGAGCGGCAGGCTGGTGCCGTTCACGTTGAAAGTGTAGGTGGCGTTCGGGAAAAGCGAATCGAGCGTTGCCCGCGAGCTGGTGCCGAAATCCGCACCATTGACTCCATAGCGCCAACCGCCGTCCCCGGGGTTGTAGACCAGAACCCCGCCGTTGTGCATCGGCCCGATCCCGGCCATATTGAAGGGCCCGGAAACGGTGGGCGCCGGGATGGCGGCGATGTTGGTGCCGTCGACATCGGCGTGGAAGAAAGCGTTGAGGGGAGAGTCGAGCGCGGGCGCCGAAGGCAAGGCCAGCACGTAGCGGATGGCCTTGCGCAGCTGTACCCGTTGCACTTGCGCGAAGAGATCGGCGCTGAAGCTCGCCAGCGCCAGCAATGCCGCGAGCGCGGCGATGGTCGTGGCGGCCCTCGAGGTCCCTGCTTTCCGTGCGTCCATGGTCGTTCCGTTGTTCAAGGTCCCGTTCCGCCTCGGAAGCGGTGGCCGCCTGAGGTTGGTGGTGCGCCCGTTGGGCAGCGTCATGAGGGGATCGCGAGGAAGGTCGCGGCAAGCCCTGCCCGCATGAGCCTGGTCACAGGTTTCTTGCCTTGGGAGTTATGCGGCGCTTCGCGAGGCTCGCGCAACGAGCCGTGGGCGCGAAGCTACTCTCATTCGAGTGTCGCGGCAACCAAAGGAGCGACAAACGAACTAGAAGCGGTGCCGCCTGAGATTCGTGGTGCGTCCGTTCGGCAGCGTCATCAACGCGGTCTCCGCACTCGTGAAGGTGATGGTCACCGGCGCCACGTTGGTGTCGATGCGGGCGTTCTGCCGCCACGGGCCGTAGAGCGGCATGCCGTTGGCGTAGGCCCACCAGTTGCCCGAGAAGCTGCGCGCCGCAGCGCTGCCGCCGATCTCGCCCACGGTGAGGTACCAGACCGGGTCGCCGTTGTCGTCGTACATGTACCCGGCGATGTCGAGCCAGCCGTTCTGCCACTCCATGAAGAAGCCGCGGCCGTTCTCCTCCGGGTTCCACCACCAGCCGTTCTCCGGCTGGCCGGCGACGGCAGGCAGGTTCAATCCGTTCTGGACGATGTTGAAGCGCTGGATCGGCACCGTGCCGCCCGGCCACACCAGCGTGCCGGCGCTCTCGTTGTTGAAGGCGAGCGTCGCCGTGCCGAGGTCCGTGAGCGTCGGAAAGCGCTGGTACGGACCGCCGAGCGTCTGGCCACCGCCCGCGCTGTACAGCGGCCCGGTGTAGTAGGAGCCTTCGAGCGACGCGGGGCCGGTGGACACGTACCAGGTCGAGCGGCCCGAGACGTCGTAGAGGAATGCGGCGAAGAACATGTTGTTGCCGCGGACCTCGAGCGAGAAGCCGCGGCCGTCCTCGAGCGGGTTCCACCACCAGCTGGTCTGGGGCTTTTTCGGCTCGCACGTAAGCGAGCCGGGAACGGTGACGGCGGCGCGGTTCACGCCGCTGTTGATCATCGTGGTGCCATCGGCGCCATAACCCACGAAGAAGGTGGCGCCCGCAACATTGCTGGTCGGCACGCCGTTCAGTATCGACACCGATGCGCCCTGCGCCGAGAGCACGCCGGTGAGATAGGCGGCGAGGTTGGCCGAGCTAACCGCCTGCATCTGCCCCGCGGCGTTGAGCTGCGCCAGCACGCAGGCCACCGGCTCATCGGCCTTCGCGCCGCCCTGCGCCACGCC
>CBDDSA010000214.1:0-11062 GCA_965233185.1 uncultured bacterium | reverse complement strand
AGGATGTCTTTCGAGTCCTTTTGAAGGAAAGAGAAGAAGACATGGCGTTCTTCGACGAGCGCATCGAGAAGGGCCTGGTCGCCAAGCTGCAGGGCATCGTCGAGTCGCAGTTCGTGCGCATGGACTACGGCGAGGCGGTCGCGATTCTGGAGCGCTCGAAAGACAAGTTCGAGTTCCCGGTGAAATGGGGCATGGACCTGCAGTCCGAGCACGAGCGCTACCTCACCGAGAAGCACGCCAAGCGGCCGGTCGTGGTCATGAACTACCCGAAGGCCATCAAGGCCTTCTACATGCGCGCCAACGACGACGGGCGCACCGTGGCCGCGATGGACGTGCTCGCGCCGGGCATCGGCGAGATCATCGGCGGCAGCCAGCGCGAGGAGCGGCTCGAGCTCCTGGATGCGCGCATGGACGAGCTCGGCATCAGCAAGGAGCACTACGCCTGGTACCGCGACCTGCGCCGCTACGGCAGCGTGCCGCACGCCGGCTTCGGCCTGGGCTTCGAGCGCACCATCGCCTACGTCACCGGCCTTGCCAACGTGCGCGACGCCATTCCCTTTCCCAGGACCCCCGGCAACGCCCGCTACTAAATCAGGGACAGACCCCGTTTTCGTGCTGGCGCATGGCGCCGGCGGCCACAAGGACGACCGGGGCATGCTTCGGCTCGCCGAAGCGCTCGCGCCGCTCGGGGACGTGGTGCGCTTCAACTTCCCCTACCGGGACAAGGGCTCGGGGCGGCCGGACCCGATGCCTGTCCTCAAAAGAACAATTGAGGAGGCAGTGGAGCGTGCACGCAATGAGCTTAAGCCGAAACAGATCTTCATCGGCGGCCGCTCCATGGGCGGGCGGGCGGCGTCCATGCTGGCAGCGGAGAACTTTGCGTGCGACGGGCTGCTGCTGTTCGCCTATCCGCTGCACCCGGCCGGGCAGCCGGAAAAGCTGCGCGATGCGCACCTCGCGAAGATCCGCGTTCCGGTGCTGTGCTTCAGCGGCACGCGCGATGCCCTGTGCACGCGCGAATTGATGGAGGCGGCGGTGGGCGGGCTGGCGAACTGGACGGTGTGCTGGCTGGAAGGCGCCGACCATTCGTTCCGGGTGCTCAAATCCTCGGGCAGGACCGAGGCGCAGGTATACGAGGCAATCGGCGCCGTCAGCTCGCGTTGGCTCTCGGAACGAGCATGAGAACTACCGAAGCGGCGAGCAGCAAGCCCATGGCGATGTTGAAAAGGCGCAACCGGCGCGGCGAGCCCAGCACGCGCTGCAGCGCGGCGCCGAACGCAAGCCAAGCGAAGGAGCTGGGCAGCGCCGCGGCGAGGAACAGGCCGCCGAGCAGGAGGGATTGCGAGACGGCGGTTCCGCTGCCGGGCTGGAGATAGGTGCCGGCGGCGCTGGCGCTGACGATCCACGACTTGGGATTGATCCACTGGAATAGCGCGGCTTCGACGAACCCGATCGGCCGCCGCGGGGCCTGCGACGCGCCTGCGGCAGCGGTCGCGATTTTCCAAGACAGCCAGAGCCGGAACGCAGCGCCGGCCCAGTTCAGCGCGGCGAGCAGCGCAAGCTTGCCGGCTACCAGCGATCCCATCCCGAGCGCGACCAGCAGGATCATCAGCCCCATCCCGCCGGCCACGCCTAGCAGGCAGGGGATGCCGCGCCAGATCCCGACGTTGGCCCCGGTCGTGGTCAAGATGACGTTGCTCGGCCCGGGCGTGATCGCCGCGACCAACGCAAAAGCCAGGAAGGCGTAGGCCTGTGCAGGGCTCATGGCGCTATCGGGCTCTGACCCCGATTGCCAACCCCAATGCCATTCGGGCTCCGACCCCGATTAGTTGGCGGTGATGCCCTTGGCCTTGACCAGCTTCGAGAAGCGCTGCACTTCGTCGGCGAGGTACTTGCCGGCTTCGTCGGGCGTGGTGATGAAGGACTCGAAGGCCTGGGCCTGGAACTTTTCCTTCACTTCCGGCGTGTTGAGCGCGTTCTTGAGGGCGGCGTTCAGACGGTTGACGATGGCGGGCGGGGTCTTCGCAGGGACGAGGAGCGCCAGCCATTGCGTGAACTGGAAGTCTTTCACGCCCGCTTCCTGCATCGTGGGGACATCCGGCAGCTGCGGCGAGCGGCGCGTACCGGTGACCGCGAGCGCGCGCAGGGCGCCGGATTTCACGTGCGGCAGCGCGGCCGACAGCGTGGGAAAGCTCATCTCGACCTGGCCGGCGAGCGTGTCGAGGAGCGCCGGGCCGCCGCCGCGGTAAGGCACGTGCAGGATGAAGGTGCCGGTGGCGTCCTTGAACATCTCGCCGCAGAAATGGAACGTGGTGCCCACGCCCGCGGAGGCGTAGCTCAGCCGGCCGGGCTTGGAGCGCGCCAGCTTGACCAGCTCCTCGACGCTTGCCACCTGGACCTTGGCCGGCACGACCAGCACGTGCGGCGAGGTTGCCACCATGCCGATCGGCGCGAAATCGCGGATCGGATCCCAGGTGAGCTTTTCGAACAGGCTCTGGTTGGTCACCAGCGGAATCGTATTCAGCACGAGCGTGTAGCCGTCGGGCGCGGCGCGCGCAGCGACGTCCATGCCGATGTTGCCGGAGGCGCCGCTGCGGTTCTCGATGATGACGCGCTGGCCGAGCTCGCGGCCCAGCGGCTCGGCGATGAGCCGCGCGGTAATGTCGACGCTGCCGCCGGGCGGGAACGGCGCGATCATGCGGATCGTCTGGGTGGGATAGGCCTGCGCCGCGGCCGGGCCGGCGAATCCCAGGGAGAAACCTGCGGCGGCGAGCAGGGCGGTGAGGATCGTACGCATGGTCGTCTCCTGCATGGTTTCCTCCTATAGCCTTTCGATGAGGGCGTGGCCGAAAGCGCGCGTGCCCAGCGGCCCGCCGAGGTCGCGGGTGCGCGTCGGCGCTGCGCGCAGCATAGCTGCGATCGCGCCTTCGAGCACGGCCTGCGCTTCGCGGTAGTTCTCCTTGCCGTGCCTTTCGCCCAGCCAGCCGAGGAGCATCGCGGCGGAAAGCACCAGCGAGCAGGGGTTGGCGAGGTCCTGGCCTGCGATGTCGGGCGCCGAGCCGTGCTGCGCCTGCGCCATGCAATGGGCGTCGCCCGCGTTGAGCGAACCCGCCAGGCCCAGCCCGCCGGCGAGCTCCGCGGATTCGTCCGACAGGATGTCGCCGTACATGTTGGTGGTGACCACGACGTCGAAGCGCGCGGCGTCGCGCACCAGCAGCGCCGCCATGGAATCCACGAGCTGCTCTTCGTAGGCGACGTCCTTGTACTCCCCGGCCACGCTGCGCACTTCCTGCAGGAAAAGCCCTTCGGTCATCTTCAGGACGTTAACCTTGTGCACCGCGGTCACCTTGCGCCGGCGCGTGCGCGCCAGGCGGAACGCGGCCTGCGCGATGCGCCGCGAGCCCAGCGCGCTGATCTTGCGCACCGACAGGGCGAGCTCGGGCGTGGGCATGAATTCGCCGATGCCCTGGTGCATGTTGCGGTCGGCGTAGAAGCCCTCGGTGTTCTCGCGCACGATCACGAGGTCCACCGGCGTGCGCCCCCAGTGCGCCAGGCCGTCGTAGCAGCGGCTCGGGCGGATGTTGGCGTAGAGGTCGAGCGCGATGCGCAGGTCGCCCGAAGGGTTGCGGCCGCCCTTTGCGCGCGGCGGGTAGTCCAGGTGCGACACCGGGCCGAGGAGGAAGCCGTCGGCCGCGCGGCAGGCGGCGAGCACCGCATCGGGCAGCGTGTTGCCGCTGCGCTGCAGGCTCGCCATGCCGATCTCGTGGCGCTCCATGCGCATACCCAGGCGGAACCGCTTATCGAGGCGAGCCAGTACCTCGACCGCGACTGCGGTAATCTCCGGACCGATGCCGTCGCCCGGGAGCGCCAGAATGTGCATGGGGACTCGATGATACTGCCCGCGCAGGCCGCCGACTGCCACATGCACGTCCTCGGTCCCTTCGAGCGCTACCCGCTGGCCCCCGAGCGGGCCTACAACGTGCCCGAGGCGCGGCTCGCGGACCACGAGCGCATGAAGCGTCGCGTGGGGTTGGAGCGCACCGTGCTCGTGCAGGCGAGCGGCCATGGGTTCGACAATCGCGCCCTGCTGGCTGCGCTCGCCGAGCTGGGCGAGCGGGGGCGCGGCATCGCAGTTCTTCCGCCTGAAGAAAAATTGGACGCTCTGAAAGATCTGCATGCGGCCGGAGTGCGCGGCCTGCGCCTGAACCTCGTCACCCTCGGCTCCCGCCACGGCGGCGATCGCGCGCAGGCGGTGCGCAGCTACGAGCGGCTGCTCGAGCCGCTGGGCTGGCACCTGCAGGTGTTCGCCGACGCGGCGACGCTGCAGTCGCTGGAAACCGCCCTGCGCCGCTGCCGCGTGAACGTGGTGATCGACCATATGGGCCTGCCCGACGCCGCCGCCGGCATCGAGCAGCCGGGCTTCCAGGCGCTGCTGCGCCTCATGAAGGAGGAGCACGTCTGGGTGAAGCTCGCCGGCGCCGACCGCATCACCCGCCGTAGCGGCCGTCTGCGCGACGCCATTCCTTTCATGCGGGCGCTCGCCGATGTGGCGCCCGAGCGTCTGGTCTGGGGCTCCGACTGGCCGCACATCGGCTTTCATGCCGGGCAGCAGGTGCGCGGCGAAACGGTGCTGCCCTACCGCGACGTCGACGTCGGATCACTGCTCGAGGTGCTGTTCGAGGCGATCCCGGATCCTGCGGCGGTGCTCGCCGCCAACCCGGCGAGGCTGTACTACTTGTAGAAAACGTGCCGCCCGATGCGGGCGACGCGCTGCTTGCTCCTGGCCCAGCCGGGCTTGATGTAGGTGGCGTGAAAATGCAGCGCGCCCTGCAGGGTGGGAATCGACTTGCCGTAATACACCGCCTCGGCGACGCGCCAGGCGCGCTGCCATTCCTCGCCGCCGGGCTCGGGCAGCGAGTCGAACTCGGTCCACGAGAACGCGCCGACGTAGCGCTTGCGCAGCGGGTCCCAGTTCTTCTGGTAGACCACCTCGCAGATGGTGCGCGGGTACAGGCGCGAGGCCTGGCGGTTGAGCGTCACCTCGGCCACCGCATACTGGCCGGCGAGCGGCTCGCCGCGCGCCTCGAAATACACGTTGCGCGCGAGGCAGTCGAGGTTCTTGCGATGCGCCTCCCGCGCGCGGTTGCGCTGCTCGTCGCGGTGGGCCTGCACCGCGCTCATCAGGAAGCCGAACAGGCCGGCGAGCACCGCGATGCCGAGCGCCACCGCCCAGCCGGTCTTGTCCGTCCGGTACCACCAGATGCGCAGGTCGCGCCGCCGCTCGGTGAAAAATCGCATGACGCATGGTTTTCGTACGGCGCCGCCGGGTCAAGGTCATAATTCCCCGCCTCTTTGCAAGGGAGTGAAAGGGCCATGAACGCACCGCGCGCGGACACGCACAGCAAGCTGATCGGCTACCTCCTGTGGATTTTCGGCTTCACGGGCTCGCACCGTTTCTACTTCGGCCGGCCGCTCACCGGCACGCTGTGGTTTTTCACGCTCGGCCTGCTCGGCATCGGCTGGCTGATCGATCTCTTCCTGATTCCGTGGATGGAGCGCACCGCCGAGCGGCGCTTCGCCCCCGGCGCCCTCAGCTACAACGTCACCTGGATCCTGCTCACCTTCCTCGGCATCTTCGGCATCCACCGCTTCTACATGGGCAAGTGGCTCACCGGGCTGCTCTATCTCGTGTCCGGCGGCATCTTCCTGCTCGGCGTGCTCTACGACTTCTGGACCCTGAACAGCCAGGTGAGCGAGCAGAACCGCGCCAAAATCTAATCGGGGTCAGAGCCCGAACTCCGCATACGCGTACGCGGATGAGAGTTCGGGCTCTGACCCCGATTAGGGCTTCCGGTGGCGAGGACGGATAATGAAGCATGAAGATTGCCGTAATCCATGACTACGCGGATGCATTTCGCAAGACCGCGGCCGCGGCGCGGCTGCAAGGCCACGAGGTCCAGGTCGACACCGGCGCCCGCACCGATCTCGAGCGCCTCGCCCAGATCGAGGCCCTCGTGCTGACGCAGCAACGGGTGCGGGTCACGCGCGAATTGCTCGCGCACCTGCCGCGCCTGAAGTTCATCAGCCAGACCGGCCGCAACCTGTATCACCTGGACCTTTCCGCCTGCGCCGAGCGCGGCATCGTGATTTCCGCCGGCGCGCCGTCCTCGCGCGGGCCGTACTCGCGCACCGCCGAGCTCGCCTGGGGCCTGATCCTCGCCGCGCTGCGCCACCTGCCCTACGAGGTGGAACGGCTCAAGGCGGGCCACTGGCAATCCACCGCGGGCACCGGGCTCGCGGGCAAGACGCTCGGGGTCTATGCGTTCGGCCACATCGGCGCCGCGGTCGCGCGGGTGGGACGCGCCTTCGGCATGAACGTGGTGTGCTGGGGACGCGAGGGCTCTACCGGGCGTGCGCGCGCCGAGGGCTTCGCCGTGGCGCCCGGGCGCGAAGCGTTTTTCGAAGGCGCCGACGTGCTCAGCCTGCATCTGCCGGCGAACGAGCACACGCGCGGCATCATCACGCCTGCCGACCTCGCGCGCATGAAGCCCGAGGCGCTCCTCGTCAACACCAGCCGTGCCTCGATCATCGCCGAGGGCGCGCTGGTCGCGGCGCTGCGCCGCGGCCGGCCGGGGTTCGCGGCGGTCGACGTCTACGAGGAGGAGCCGGTGGTGGGCGCCGACCACCCGCTGCTCGGCGTGCCCAACGCGCTGTGCACGCCGCACCTGGGCTATGCCGAGCGCGACACCTACGAAGCGCTGTACGCGGTGGCGGTCGAGCAGCTGCTCGCCTACGCCGCGGGCCAGCCGATCAACGTGGTGGCGCATGGACGCTGACCAGCCGCTGCTCGAGGCGATCGAGCGCTGGCTCGAACGCGGCGTGCGGCCGCACGTCATGCGGCTGGAGCACGACGACGTGTATCCGCAGGACATGGTCGAGCAGATGAAAGCGCTGGGCCTGTTCGGCGCCACCATCTCGTCCCAGTACGGCGGCCTGGGGCTGTCGGCGCACACCTATTCGAAGATCGTGGCGCAGATCTCGGAAGTGTGGATGTCGCTCACCGGCATCTTCAATTCGCACCTCATGATGGCGCTGCTGGTGGAGAAATTCGGCTCGCGCGAGCTGAAAGAGGCGTACCTGCCGCGATTCGCCGCGGGCGAGATCCGGGGCGGGCTCGCGCTTACCGAGCCCAACGCCGGCACCGACCTGCAGGCCATCGGCATGCGCGCGCGCCGCGAGGGCGACCATTACGTCCTGAACGGCACCAAGACGTGGATATCCAACGGCATCCACGGCGCCTGCTTTGCGGTGCTCGCCAAGACCGACCCGCACGCGCAGCCGCGCCACAAGGGCATGTCCATGTTCCTGTGCGAGAAGGGCCCGGGCTTCTCGGTGAGCCGCAAGCTGGAGAAGCTGGGCTACAAGGGCATCGATTCCGCGGAGCTCGCTTTCCAGGACTACCGCGTGCCGGCGGCCAACCTCATCGGCGGCGAGGAAGGCCGCGGCTTTCACCAGGCGGTGGGCGGGCTGGAGCTCGGGCGCATCAACGTCGCGGCGCGCGGCGACGGCGTGGCGGCGGCCGCGCTCAAGGAAGCGCTGCGCTATTCCCAGCAGCGCCATACCTTCGGCAAGCCGATCTGCGAGCACCAGGCGATCCAGCTCAAGCTGGGCGAGATGGGCACCCGGGTGGAGGCCGCGCGGCTGCTGGTGGGCAATGCCGCGCAGATCTACGACCGGGGCGAGCGCTGCGACCTCGAGGCCGGCATGGCGAAGTATTTCGCCACCGAGGCGGCCTTCGAGAACGCCCACGAGGCGATGCGCATCCACGGCGGCTACGGCTATTCCAAGGAGTTCGCGGTGGAGCGCCTGTACCGCGATGCCCCTCTGCTGTGCATCGGCGAGGGCACCAACGAGATGCAGCGCATCATCATCGCGAAACAGCTGCTGCGCCGCCACCGCGCCTGAATCGTCAGAATTTGTAGGGATACGGGCCCTGCACGCCGGGGCGGCGCCGCGCGGGTTGAAAATGGCGCATGCAGGATTCCTCCAGGTCGGTCGCGCGCGCGCTCGGCGCGGTCGACGACGCGGCCGAGCTGCTGAAGCTCGCCGAAAGCGCGGTCGAGCGGGCGCGCTCCGAGGTCGGCGGCGATGCGCTCGGGGTGGCCGACCGGCTGTCCGACCAGATCCGGTTCCTGCGCAAGGTGGCCGGCCTGCTGCGCCACGAGATCGAGCGGGGCGAGCGCCGGCGCAAGGCCCTCGCGCCGGGCGCGCCGGCCGAAATCATTCACAAGACCGATCTCCTGTGAGAACCTGCGGCGCGTGAGCGCGCCGCGCAGCCTGTTCGACAAGATCTGGGACCGCCATGTGGTGCTGCGGCGCGACGGCCAGTGCCTGCTGTACGTCGACCGCCACATCGTGCACGACGGCTCCTTCCACGCCTTTGCCAACCTTTCGCGGCGCGGCCTCGAGGTGCGCCGGCCCGCGCAGACATTCGGCACCCCGGACCACTACGTGCCCACGGCGAGCCGCTCGAGCGCCGATGCGCCCACGCCCGAGATCCGGCGCATGGTGGAGACGTTCTCCGGCAACATGCGCGCGCACCGCATCCGCGCCTTCGAGCTGGGCGACGATCGGCAGGGCATCGTGCATGTAGTCGGCCCGGAGCAGGGCATCACGCTGCCGGGCCTGCTCGTGGTGTGCGGCGACAGCCACACCTCCACTCACGGCGCGCTCGGCGCGTTCGCCTTCGGCATCGGCCAGTCGGAGAACGCGCACGTGCTTGCCACGCAGACGCTGTGGCAGGCGCGGCCGAGGACGCTTCGCGTCAGCGTCGAAGGTCGCCGGCCCGCCGGGGTGGCGGCGAAGGACGTGGCGCTCGCGCTCATCGCCAAGCTCGGCGCCGGCGGCGCCGCCGGGCATGCGATCGAGTATGCGGGCGCGGTGGTGCGAGCGATGAGCGTGGAGGAGCGCCTGACGCTCTGCAACATGTCCATCGAGGCGGGCGCGCGCGCCGGCATGGTGGCGCCCGACGATGCGACGTTCCAGTACTTGCACGGCCGGCCTTTCGCTCCCAAGGGAGCGCTTTGGGACCAGGCGCTCGCCTCCTGGAAAACGCTGCCGAGCGATGCCGAAGCGGCGTTCGACCGGGAAGTGGCGCTGGATGCGAGCGGCCTGGAGCCGATGGTGACCTGGGGCACCAGCCCCGAGCATGCCCTGCCCGTGAGCGGGATCATCCCCAACGGTCCGCCGCGTGCGCTCGAGTACATGGGTCTCGTTCCCGGTGAGCCCATCCAGGGTCTTTGCGTCGACCGCGTGTTCATCGGTTCCTGCACCAACAGCCGCATCGAAGACCTGCGCGCCGCCGCGGCGGTGGCGCGGCGCGGAAAGGCCAGGGTGCCTGCGATGGTGGTGCCGGGCTCGGGGCTGGTGAAAAAGCAGGCCGAGGCCGAAGGCCTCGATCGGATTTTCCGGGAAGCGGGGTTCGAATGGCGCCACGCCGGCTGCTCGATGTGCGTGGGCATCAACGGCGAGACCGGCCGGCCCGCGGAGCGCATCGCGTCGACCTCGAACCGCAACTTCGAAGGGCGCCAGGGGCAGGGCGTGCGCACCCACCTGATGAGTCCCGCCATGGCGGCGGCGGCCGCGCTCGCCGGGCGCATCGTCGACGTGCGCAAATGAAGTTCGACACGCTTACCGCGCCCGCGGTCGGCTACGAGCCGCCCAACGTCGACACCGACCAGATCCTGCCGGCGCGCTTTCTCAAGATGCCGCGCGGCGCCGGCTACGGGCAGTTCCTGTTCCACGACCTGGGCGCCGGCAGGCCGGACCTTGCGCGCGGCGCGAAGATCTTCGTCGCCAACCGCAACTTCGGCTGCGGCTCCTCGCGCGAGGGCGCGGCGTTCGCGTTCTACGACGCGGGCTTTCGCAGCGTCCTCGCGCCGAGCTTCGGCGACATCTTCTACATGAACTGCCTGAAAAACGGCATCGTGCCGGTGCGCCTGCCCGACGAGGTGTGCGCGCGCCTGCGCGGGCGGCCGGCCGGCACCGCGCTGACCGTGGACCTCGAAAAGCAGGTGGTCGTGGAGCCCGACGGCACGCGCCACGCCTTCGAAGTGGACGCGTTCTACCGCGAGATGCTGCTCAAGGGCGTGGATGAGCTCGGGCTCACGCTGTCGCTGGAAGACGAGATCGGGGCGTTCGAGCGCCGCTACGCCGAAGCGTTTCCCTGGGCGAGCGGCAGCTGAATCTCGACGCGCAGTCCCCCTTCAGGCGCATTTTCCGCGCGGATGGCGCCGCCATGCGCAAGGATGGCGCGCTGCGCGATCGCCAGTCCGAGGCCGAAGCCGCTGCCGCCCGCGCGGTAGAACGGCTCGAAAATGCGCTCCAGGTGCTCGGCCCCGACGCCCGGCCCGCGGTCGCGCACCGAAAGCTGCGCCCGGTCCGCCGTGCGGGCCAGGCGGATCTCCACCGTGGTGCCGGCGCCGGTGTGCTTCACCGCGTTGCGCACCACGTTCTCCACCGCGCGTTGCAGTAGCTCCGCACGTCCGGGTACCTGCAGCTCCTCGACCGAGTCGAGCTGCACGCCGCGCCCGGCGGCCTCGGCTTCGAAGCGCGCATCGGCGGCGACATTCGCCACCAGATCGGCAAGGTCCACGGCCGCCACGGCGCCGGCCGCCGTCCCGCCCTCCAGCCGCGCAAGGGTGAGCACTTCGCCCACCAGCGCATCGAGCCGCGCCACCTCGCGCTCGATGCGCTCGAGCGAGGCTTCCAGGCGGCCCGGGTCCTGCCGGATCAGGCCGACGGCCGCCTGCAGCCGCGCGAGCGGGGAGCGCAGCTCGTGCGACACGTCGTGCAGCAGCCGGCGCTGCGCCGCCACGAGCTTTTGCAGCTGCTGCGCCATCGTGTCGAAGTCGCCGCCCAGGTCCGCGATCTCGTCGCGGCGGCCTTTCATGAGCGGGCGCACGCGGGTCTCGAGTCGGCCCTCGGCGGCGGCCCGGAACGCCCAGCGCAGGTGGCGGATCGGGCGCGCGAAATACCAGGCGAGCAGGGCGCTCGCGGCGAG
>CBDDSA010000213.1:0-5118 GCA_965233185.1 uncultured bacterium | reverse complement strand
GCGGTGGCGCTGCGCGAGGCGGCCGCGGCGCGCGAGCCGCAGGCGCTGCTGGACGAGCTGCTCGACCACTGTCGCGCGCACCTCGCCACCAAGATGGTGCCGCGGCGCCTGGTCATCGTGCCCTCCATCCCGCGCGGCGCGCTGGGCAAGATCGCACGGGCCGAGCTGCGCAAGCTGTGCGCGCCGGCAACCGCGCGGACCTGAGCCGGCACGGCCGGCAGCCGCCGGCGCTGCTGCTCGGCGGGCTCAACCTGGTGCGCGCGCTCGGCCTCGCCGGCATCCCGGTGGTCCTGGCGGCCACGCGCGCCGACTCGCTCGCCTTCGCCTCGCGCTTTTGCAGCCAAGGCGTGCTGCTGCCGCCGCTCGAGCCCCTCGAGGCTGCGGTGGACCGCATCGTGCGCCTGGGCGAGCGCCTGTCGCGCGCGCTGGGCGCCTCGGTGCCGCTTTTCTACGGCGACGACGACTACCTGAACCTCGTGCTGCGCAACCGCGGGCGCCTCGCGCAGTACTTTCGCTTCATCGTCAACGACCGCGAGGTGGCCATGGCGCTCATCGACAAGGAGCGCTTCGCGGCGTTCGGACAGGCGCGCGGCCTGCCGCTGCCTCGGCAGCTCGACTGGCAGGAGGCGGCGGCGTGCGACGCGCCGGTGCTGGTCAAGCCCAAGGTCAAGCTCGGCTACGAGCAGACGGCGGTCTACCTGCGCCTGTGCGGCAGCGAGGCGAAAGCGCGCATCTACCCGAGCGGCCGCGCGCTGCTTGCCGATCCGCTGGCGCGCACGCTGCGTGATGCGCTGGTGCTGCAGGAATACGTGCCGGGCAGCGACCGCGACATCTGGACCTTCCACGGCTACGCCGACGAGGCTAGCCGCGTGATCGCCTGGTTCATCGGCCGCAAGATCCGCACGCACCCGGAGCACACCGGCAAAAGCAGCTACCTCGAGCTCGCGCGCCACGAGGCGCTCGCCGCCCTGGGCCACCGCATCGTCGCGCAGGCTACGCTCAAGGGCGCGTTCAAGATGGACTTCAAGCGCGACCCGGCGAGCGGCCGCTTCTATCTGCTGGAGATCAACGCCCGCTTCAACCTGTGGCATTACCTGGGCGCGGCCAACGGCATCAGCCTGCCGCGCGCCGCGTACGACTACCTCGTCGAGGGCCGGCGGCCCGCGCCGCCGCCCTTTCGCACCGCGGTGCGCTGGCTGAGCTTCCGGCGCGACTGGCGCGCCTACCGCCGCCTCGCCGCGCGCGGCGAGCTGGGTTTCTGGCGCTGGGCCGCCTCGCTCGCCTTCTCGCGCTCGGTGCACGAAGTGTTCTCCTGGCGCGACCCGCTGCCCTATCTCGTGCATTGCAACCGCAGGCTGCGCCGATGGCTGTCTACGGCGTCCTAGCCGACATCCACGGCAACCGCGAGGCGCTCGCCGCGGCGCTCGCGCTCCTGCGCCGGCGCGGCGCCGAGCGGCTGCTGTGCCTGGGCGACATCGTGGGCTACAACGCCGACCCCGACGAATGCGTGGCGCTGGTGCGCGAGTGCGGCGCGCTCGCCATCGCCGGCAACCACGATCTCATCGGCGTGGGCCGGCTCGGCTTCCGGCGCTGCTCGCCCAAGGCCGAGTATGCGCTGCGGCGCACGCGTCGCAGCCTGGGCCGCGAGGCCGCCGCCTGGCTCGGCGCGCTGCCGCCGCACCTCGCGCCCGAGGAGGGCATGCTCCTCGTGCACGGCGGGGTGCGCGACGTGCAGCAATACCTGACCGGCGCGGAGCACGTGCGCCAGAACGCGGCCTGGCTGCGGCAGGACTTCCCTGCGGCGCGCGTGTGCTTCTTCGCCCATACGCACGAGCAGCGCGTCTACGAGGTGGAGGCGGACCAGGTGGTGGAAGGCCGCGCCACCGATCTGGTGTTCCTGGAGCGCGGCAAGACCTACTTCATCAACCCGGGCTCGGTCGACGCCTCGCGCAAGCGCGACCACAAGCTCGCCGAATGCGCGCTGTTCGACAGCGGCGACCGGCACCTGGAATTCCTGAGCGTGCCCTACGACTGCGCCGCGGTCGAAGCCAAGGCCGCCACCTTCGGCTACCGCATCACGCCGGGACTCGAGCGGCTCTACCGCCTACGGCGCGGGCTTGGCCGATTTCACCTGTAAAACGTGGTCTGTCCCTGATTTTGGGAACAATCGCGTGAAGACGCGGCTCTTGCCGATCTCCTCGGCAACCATCCGGTGGGCGAGCGAATTCCAGTGGCTGTCCGTGGGCGCAGCCTCGAAATGCGCACCGTCCAACCGGTGGCGGCGGATGAACACCGGCTGCATGTCGATCACGGCGTAGCCCCGTGCCGCTGCGCTGTCTGCGAAGTAGCGCCGCATTCTCGACTGGTGCCGGTGCTCGACCGCAGCGAGGTCGCTGTCCGCATACAGAGCCGGACGGACGCCGTCGAGCACGAAAACAATCGACTCGGGCGCGAGGCCGGAGCGCTCCGGCAGCTGTGCGAGAAACAAGTCGACGGCGCGCCGCGAATCGATTATGCGACGCTCGAGCGCCTCCCCTTCGAGCAGCGCGAGGTACGTTTCACCGCGCAGCGCCTGCGCCAGCAGCTCCAGCCGCTGCGCGGCCTCGAGGTTGTGCAACAAGTAGCGCAACATTGCAGAGCGGCGCAGCATCCGCTTGGCGTCCGATAGCCGGTAATCGATGCGCTGCAAGGTACCGTCTTCCGTGAAGTAATGGAACCTCGCGTCCGACTTGTACTTGAGCAGGCTTTCGTCAAAGTCATTGCCGATGATGACGAAGGTCATCGCCGCCGGCCGGAACTCCTGCCGCGCAAAGTCGGCGTAGACCAGGTACTGGGACAACGGGGCGCCCGACATGCCGATTCCGTAGACCCGGCCGCGACCTCTCACGCCTGCATCCAGTACCTCGGCGAGCGCCTGTCCGGCGTCCACCACGTTGGCTTCCACGAAGCTGTCGCCGATTACCGCCATGAGCGGCTGGTCCCGCCGCTCGTCGAAATCGGTTGCGTGAATGAAGCCGTAGTTGTTCGAGCGCTTGCGCGTGACGATGCTGAAGTTCCAGTCGCGCGAGTAGCGGTAGTCCACGTTCGGCTCGAAGCGCGCCACCGGCGTGCGCGCGTCGACCTTCTGCAGCTGCGGCGGCGCCGACACCGGCAGCAGGCGGAACGCGCCCTCCAGCAGCGCGAAGGGCAGCAGGAACAGCGCGAAGTTGACGAGCGCTGAGCGCAGCCGCGTCATGCCGCGCTGGCCACCGGCGCGAGCCGCACCGGCGCCGCGCTCACCGGCAGGGGCTCGGCCGGCGCGTAGTCCTGCCAGCTCTTGATCTGCAGCTCGGCCAGCGTTTTCTTCGACAGCGCCTCCACCAGGCGCTGCGCGAGCTGGATGTTGGTGATGAGCGGGATGCCGAAGTCGGCGGCCTTGCGCCGGATGAGGTAGTCGTTGGCGAGCTCCTCCTCGCCGGTGTTCTTCGGGATGTTGATGACGAGGTCGAACTTGCGCTGGCCGAGGTACTCGAGCACGTTGGGCGAGCGTACGTCGTTCGGCCAGTGCAGCACCTGCGCCGGCACGCCGTTGCCGCCCAGGAACGCCGCCGTGCCCTCGGTGGCGTACAGCTTCACCCCCATGTCGTGCAGCATCCGCGCGCCCTCGAGGAAGGCGGCCTTCTCCTCGATCGGGCCGGTGGACAGCAGCACGCTTTTCACGGGCAGGCGGAAGCCCACCGACAGCATGGCCTTGAGGAAAGCCTCCTCGAAGTCGTCGCCCAGGCATCCCACCTCGCCGGTGGAGGCCATCTCCACGCCGAGCACCGGGTCGGCACCTTCCAGGCGCGTAAACGAGAATTGCGGCGCTTTCACGCCCACATAGCTCAGGTCCATGACCGAGCCGCCGTGCACCGGCACCGGCCGGCCGAGCATCACCTCGGTGGCCATGTCGATGAAGTTGACGTTCAGCACTTTGGAGACGAACGGAAAGCTGCGCGAGGCGCGCAGGTTGCACTCGATCACGCTCACCTCGTTGCCCTTCGCCAGGAACTGGATGTTGAAGGGGCCGTGTATTTTCAGCGCCTCGGCGATGCGCGCCGAGATGCGCCGGATGCGCCGCACTGTCTCCAGATAGGTGCGTTGCGGCGGCAGCACCAGCGTGGCGTCGCCCGAATGCACCCCGGCGTTCTCCACGTGCTCGGATACCGCCGACACCACCAGCTCGCCGCAGCTCGCCACCGCGTCGAGCTCCAGCTCGCGCGCGTTCTCCAAGAACTTGCTGATCACCACCGGGTGCAGCGGCGACACATGGGTGGCGCGCCGCAGGAAGCGGTCGAGCTCGGCGTCGTTCGAGGCCACGCCCATGGCCGCGCCCGAAAGCACGTACGAGGGCCGCACCAGCACGGGGTAGCCGACGCTGCGGGCGAAGGCGAGCGCGTCGCCCTCGCTTACCAGCTCCTTCCACGCCGGCTGCGCGATGCCCAGCTCGTCCAGCAGGCGCGAGAACTTGTGGCGGTCCTCCGCCCGGTCGATGCTCTGGGCCGAAGTGCCCAGCACGCGCACGCCCGCCTGGGCGAGCTGCAGCGCGAGGTTGTTCGGCGCCTGGCCGCCGACCGACACGATCACCCCGAGGGGCCGGTCGCGCCGGCACAGCTCCAGCACGGTCTCGAGGCTGATCTCGTCGAAGTACAGGCGGTCGGCCTCGTTGTAGTCGGTGCTGACGGTCTCGGGGTTGTGATTCAGCATGATCGCCCGGTAGCCCATGCGCCGCAGCGCCTGCACCGCGTTCACCGCGCACCAGTCGAACTCCACCGAGCTGCCGATGCGGTAGGCGCCCGAGCCGAGCACCAGCACCGCGTTCTCCAGCGCGCCCGCGGCGACGTCGTCTTCCGTGCCGTGGTAGCTGAGGTAGAGGTAGTTGGTCTGCGCCGGGTACTCGCCCGCCAGCGTGTCGATCTGCTTGACGCACGCGTGAATGCCGGCCGCCTCGCGCCTTTCGCGAACTTGCCGCTCAGACAGCTTGCCGAGATCCCCTATCTGGGCATCGGAGAAGCCCGCGCGCTTCGCCTGCGCCAGCAGCTCGTTGCTCAGGCCCTGGCGCAGGCGCCCCTCGATGGCGACGATGCGCCGGATGCGCTG
>CBDDSA010000212.1:0-20101 GCA_965233185.1 uncultured bacterium | reverse complement strand
AAGCTTGGCGCGCTCATAGCGAAAGGTGACGTATGGCATCCCGTGCCCTCGTTGAGTAGTCTCTAAGCTGAGTAGGTCATTTCTGCCTAATTTATTAGGCGTTATCCTTCCTAGTGCCTACTTTTCTAGGCACTGTGGCGAAATATGGGTTGAACTATTCTATGTATTTGCCTAATATATTAGGCATTATCCTATTTAACGCCTAATATTATGGGCATCAAGAGCACCCTCCCACTTCAGGCTGCTGAGCGTACCAAAGAGCTTGGCTATCGGGTACGTCTGGCCAGGACCCGCCGCGGATTGTCGATCGCGGAAGTCGCGGACAAGGCCGGCATCAACCGCAATACGCTCAACGCGCTGGAGCTCGGCAAGCCCGGCATCGGGCTCGGGGCCTACGTCACTGTCCTGTGGGCGCTCGGCCTCGACAAGACGCTGGACGCCGTCGCCCACCCCGACGCCGATACCCATGGCAAGACGCTCGAAGCTTCCCGCCGGCCGGCGCGCGTCCGCAAGTCGCAGTCGCGGAAGTCGAAGGATGAGTATGACTTCTGAGCGCCAAGCCTATGTCTACGTCCAGCTGCCCGGCACCCTCGACACCGTGCCGGCAGCGCTATTGAAGGTCGAGAAACTGCGCGATGGAACCTTCGTCGGCCGTTTCCGTTACGGCGACCGCTACCTGGAGCGCAAAGACGCGATCGCATTCGATCCCTTCAAGCTTCCGCTCGGGAACACCGTCCACGAATTCACCAAGCTCAAGGGAATTCCCGGCGCCGTGCGCGACGCCAGCCCCGACGCATGGGGCCGGCGCGTGATCGAGCATAAGCTCGAACGCAGCCCCGGCGACCTGGAGGAGATCGATTACCTTCTGAACGGACCTCAGGACGGCGCAGGCTATCTCAGCTTCGGCCTAAAGCTTGAGCCTCCCGCTCCCAAGCGCCGCTACAACCGCACCCATCAATTGGCAGACCTGGTTGCAGCCGCGGAAGCCATCGAAGAAGGGAAACGCGTTCCCGAGCAGGTCCTTGAACAGCTCGAGCCCGGCACGTCGATGGGCGGCGCGAGACCCAAGGCCACCATCGAGGACGGCAATCGCCTGTGGATCGGCAAATTCCCGGAAAAGACGGACCGCTGCAACCTGCAGCGGATCGAATACGCGACCATCGAGCTAGCGCGTCGCTGCGCCATCGCCGCCTGCAACGCGCGGCTTGAGTCCCTCGGTGGACGCGACGTGCTCATGGTGGAACGTTTTGACCGTCAATACACTGAGGGCAGCTATCTTCGCTTCGGGCTCGTCAGCGGACTCACCCTGCTCGACTGCGACGAGAACTATCTCGACCGGGAACGCTGGTCCTATCCCCTGCTCGCCGATGAGCTGCGCCGCTGGTCGGAAAAGCCCGACGAAGATCGCATCGAGCTATTCCGCCGCATCGTCTTCAATGCCGCCGTCACCAACAACGACGACCACCCCCGCAACCACGCGGTACGCCGTACAGCGCGCGGCTGGCGCCTAACGCCGGCCTACGATCTCGTGCCTGCCCCTGTGGTCAGCCTCGAGCGCCGTGACCTAGCGATGACTGTCGGCACTTACGGCCGCACCGCGAGTGTCTACAACCTGCTTTCGCAAAGTGAGCGGTTTGGACTGACCGCTGAGGCAGCTAGGAAGGCAATCGAACAGATGATCCCCACGCTCAAGACCTGGCGGGATCATTTTCGCGCGTGCGGCGTATCCGCGAAGGATGCCGAGTACATTGCGCCCGCATTGCTGCCCGAGTGCTTCTTCTTCGAGAAGCCGCCGGAAGGCTAATACCGGTACTACTTGGGTACTTCGGTTCTAGGAGCGCGCAATGATCGCAGCACCAACACGAGCGGCCACCAGAACGACGGCAAGCTGTGGACTGGAGGGCGGCAAGCCGTGACAGTAAGCCACGAAGTTCTCGCAGTTCCACGTCAACGGGTTGTACGGCGCGTGCTCTGCAGACCGAGCACGGTACAGAACTTCCCACGCTGAGAGACTGCCCGGGCGACCCTCCTCCTTCCAAGCCTGTCCGGACGTGAAGACATCCCACGGCTCCTCGGCGACGCCTCCAGCACGCGCGGAGTTCGAGATAACCATCGGCTTCCCGCCGTGCCAGCGATCGGACACGATCCCCTTGTGACGAAACAAGATGTACGCGGGAACTGAAACGATGCTTCCAGGTGCCGGCCGCTGAACCTGATTTCGGAAGATGCTCACGGTTGTCTCCTCAATTGCACTTATCTGTCTACCAAAAAGCGCTTCAAAAACTTCTCGGATGCCTCGTCGATATCAGCTTTGTTCCTCAATTCCTGAAAGTGCTTTGCGTCGTCCAGCTTTACCGGGACATTTCGCACCGGGTCAATGCGCCAGTAGCCGTCGCCAAGCAAGAACTTAGTTTGGTGATGCACCAACTGCGCCTGGCTCAACTGCACAACTTCAAGATTAGGAAGCAACCGTCAAACCATCCCCCGTCCACCAGTTTCTCGTAGTTGTACGGTAGCGGCCCCGGTTGTCCTGCTCGCCCACTCGCAGATTCCGGTCCTCGTTATGCGGGTTCAGCGGGGCGCGACCTTGCGAAAGGCTGCGAACAAGGCCAGGTCATAAGCAATCTTCAAGATACCGCACGCCACGAGCGGCATGCTCAACAGCCCAGCGGCAAACATGGCGCCCGCAAGCGACGGGCCGGCGGCTGAGGCGAGGCTGCGAGGCACTGCAGTGAAGCTGGCGGCCGCCGGGCGCTCGGCTGGCGTGACCACCGACATGACATAGGCACTGCGCGCGGGCACATCCATCTGCGAAAGCAGGCTGCGTGCGAGCAGCAGCCCGAGCGCCAACCCGAGCGTCGGCGCGAATGCCGCGCCGATCAGGCAAAGGCTGGCAGGGATGTGCGTGAAGACCATGGTATTGATGAGGCCGATGCGCTTCGCCAGGGCCGGCGCGGCGAGCTGCGAGATGGCGCTGAAAGTCCCGGTCCAGAAGAAGAACGCCCCGGCGGCAGTGAGCGATATGCCGAAGCGCTCGAACAGCCACAGCGCGAGCAGCGCGTTGATCACGAGCCCGCCGGCGAACGAATCGACGCTGAACAGGCCGGCCAGCTTCAGCACAATGCCGCGCGAGGGTCCCAGCGGCGCGGCTGGCTTGCCCTCCTCCACCGGCGCAGAAGGCATGCGCAGATACAGCAGCCATACCGCGATACCGACCGCCGCGTACACCGCGAACATGGCGCGAAAGGCGTCGGCCATGGGCCAGCCTGCCCGGTACGCCAGCCAGTCCGGCACGGCCGCGGCGAGGGCGCCGAACGCGGCACAGACCGATCCGATGAAGCTGTAGCGGGCGAACACACCGGTTCGTTGATCGGCCGTCCCGGACGTGGCGAGCGCGGTGTGCTCGAGCGGCAGGAACACGCTCACGTCGCCCCCGCTCGGATTGAGCGGACCCAGGAACGCGACGACCAGCAGCGGCCAGAGCGCCGTCAGGCTGGCGAAGCCGAGCCCGGTAACGGTCATCAAGATGGCAGCCGCCAGAAGCAAACGCCGCAGCGCAAAGCGATGCCCCCATCGTCCGACCGCCAAGGTGGCGATGGCCGAGCCGCACAGCGTAGCCGTGCTGAGCAGGCCCACCTCGAACTGTCCATGCCCCAGGGCGAGCAGGTAGGCCGGCAGCAGGACGGCGACGAAGCCGTCGGCGAACGAGCGCAGCGCCCGGGCTGTGAGGAGCAGCGGAATCATCCGCATCCGGCCGGCAATGCCGCCAGCCGGCGTCCGACCGCCGACCAGGCAATGTTCTGCATGAAGGCGTCGACATAGGCAGCCGCCTTGGCGCCGTAGTCGATGTGGAACGAGTGCTCGTACATGTCGAGCGCGAGAACCGGCGTGGCGCCCGCCATGGCGTGTGCATGATCGGCGGCCCATTGATTGACGAGGCGCTGATGCCGAGGCGACCAGGACAGTATCACCCAGCCGGATCCTCCGGCGAGTGCCTTGCCCATGGCGGTGAACTGCTCGCGCCATCTGTCGAAGCTGCCGAAGTCCCTCGCCAGCGCCTCGGTCACGCCGCCGTGCGGCGTTTCATCGCTCCCCAGGCTGGCGAAGTACAGCTCGTGCAGGATCATGGAATTTCCGGCAATCAGTTCCTCGCGCTTGAGCCCGTTGATGACAAAGCCCGGGGCATCGCGGTAGTACAGCTCGGCCAGTTGAGCCGTAATCGCCTTCATCCGCTTCACCGCGCCGCCGTAGTTGTTCTCGTAGTGACTGACGATCAGCTTTTCCGAAAGTCCGCGCAGCCTGGCCGGGTCGCACCCGAGCGGCTTCATTTCATAGCTCATTTCCTGCTCCTCAGAAATTGAGCTCGCGCAGCCGCAGCAACAGGGACGAGCGCGCGAGGATGCCGAAGATTCCCCCACCGACGGCCGCGGGGATTGCCGGGATCTGCCACAGCAGCAGGCAGGCCACCGTGATGACGAACAGCGTGGCGGTGAACAGGTCCGGTGCGGCAGTCGGTGCGAGGTGGACTACCGTCAGTGCAATCGCGCCGACCACGGCGGGGCTGACGCCGCGCATGGCGGCCCGTACCCATTTGAGCGCGCGGAAACGCTCGAGCCACGGCAGGATCGACATCAGCAGCACGAAGGACGGGAAGAAGATGGCGCCCGCCGCCACCGCGGCGCCCGCCACACCCGCCACCTTGTAGCCGACGAACGCCGCGAGCATGATGACCGGGCCGGGGGTTACCTGTCCGATCGCCAGCCCTTCGAGGAACTCCTCCGCCGAGATCCAATGCAGCTGGTTGACGACCTGGTCCTGGATGAAGGCGATGATGGTAAGGCCGCCGCCGAAGGTCAACGCCCCGACTTTGAAGAAGAACACGCCGATGTCCCACAGGCTGTTGGACGCCGCGACCGGAGCCGTCGACAGGCTGCCGAGCCAGGAGGCGACGAAGACTTCGGCGGCCAGGAGGGCGATCACCACTGCGCCGGAAAGCAGGCCGGCGCGCCGTGAATGATGCACGGCGACGCCGATGCAGCCGGCGAGGAGGAAGGTTCCGGCCGGGCCGATCGGTGATAGGGCAAGCGCCGCGATCGCCGCCACGGCGACGACAATCGAAAAGCGATCCTTGATGGCATTGCGGCCGAGCCGCCACACCGCGACGGCGAAGATGCCCAGGACCACCGGCCCGAGGCCGTAGAACGCATCGCGCATGAACGGCAGCGCGCCGTAGGCCGAATGCAGCGCCGTCAGCGCCAGCATGATGGCGAAGGCCGGCAGCACGAAGCCAAGGCCTGCGAGCAGCCCGCCGGATACGCCGGCGCGCTGGTAGCCTGTGAAGACGCACATCTGCAGGGCCGTGGCGCCGGGGAGCGCCTGCACCAGGGCGAGGCCCTCCAGGAAGCGCTCCTTGGAAATCCACTGGCGCCGCTCTTGTACCTCGGCCTGGATCAGGCCCCAGATCGCCGCCACGCCGAAGCCCAGCGCGCCGATCTTGAGGAATACGCCGAGCACCTCGAGGCGACGACGACCGATGCTTGGGAGTGATACTTGCGTTCCGTTGCTCATGTGCGCACTCCTCCCCGAAGGGATGAGCAGCCTTGAGACGGAAGCGTCCTGACTACCGGGTGTCTGCGAAAGACCCGGCCGGGGAGTACCCGCTGGGACCAAACAGTAGGACGCCGCAGCCGCGACGTCAACCATCCGTTGTAGGTTTCATCACTTTCATGTGATACATATAACGATCATTGAGCGACTTCGCCGCCCTGGTCCTTAGCCTGCCCACGCGCAATTCCACGCTGCGGATGCGCTTATGGCGCGCCTTGAAGCAGAACGGTTGCGGCGTCCTGCGCGACGGCGTGTACCTGCTTCCCTCCGACGGCACCGGCCACGAGGCACTCGCGAAGCTGGAATCGGAGATTCGAGCCGCCGGCGGCTTCGCCATGACGCTCGAGCTGAAGGCCAGGACGGCCGCCCAGCTCGGCGAGCTGCGCAGGCTTTTCGACCGGGCCGGCGAGTACGGCATCCTGGTGCGTAAGATGCGCGTCGCGCAGGCTGGGCTCGCCCGCTTAGGCGCCCGACGCGCGCAGACGCAAATTCACCGCTTGGAGCGCGCGCTGCAAAAAGTGGCGGCAATCGATTTCCAGCCCGGAGAGGCCCGGACGCAGGCCGAAGCGGCCCTCGCGAGTTTGAAGGGCGCCTATCGAACGATCTACTCCGGCGGTGAGCCGCGCTCCTCGCGACGCAGGCCGCGCCACTTCGACGCCGCGCGCTACAAAAGCCGCGTTTGGGCTACGCGCAAGGCGCCCTGGGTCGACCGGCTCGCCAGCGCCTGGCTGATCAAGCGCTTCATCGATCGCGATGCCCGGTTCCAATGGATCGACCGCCCGAGCCAGTATCCCAAGGACGCCGTAGGCTTCGATTTCGACGGCGCCGAGTTCACCCACGTCGGCAAGCGGGTCACCTTCGAGGTCCTGCTTTCGAGCTTCGGCCTGGAGACGGACTGGGGGCTCGCAGCCATCGGGGCCGCCGTCCACTTCCTGGACGTGGGCGGCATCCCTGTGCCCGACGCGAAGGGGCTGGAAACGATGCTCAAGGGAGCGCGCGAGAAGGCACGCAACGACGATGCCCTGCTCGCGGGCGCGATGCGGACCTTCGACCTGCTCTATGCCGCCTACCGGATCGGCAGCGAGAGAGAGAAACGCCTTCTATGAGAAGCCTGTCGCTGGGGGATCCGTCCATCGGCCCGGTTTTGCTCTCATCGTTTCAGCGTGTAAAGAGGATCGTCCATGCCGTGCTTCTGCACGGTGAATTCGGCAGGAAACCGCGGGGGTTCGGCCATCGGCTCGCAGACCTTGTCACCAAATACAAGCGTGCGGTGTGCCACCCGCCATTCACCGCCGCGCCGTTCGAAACGGTCAAGGTAGCGCGCCGATGCGGTGACGCGCCGGTCGCCAAAGCGCTGCAGGACCAGCACATAGGTCTCGACAAACGCGCGGTCCTTGGCGTGGAACTCGATCAGCACGTTTGTGTTGAAGTGCATCGAATGGTCCTGCTGCTCGTGCAGCTGCGCTATGTGCGCAAGGAACGCGTCCGGCGGCCCTTTGAAGAAACCATGATCGTCGAACGCACCATCATGGTAGGCCGCGCGCGCCGCTTTCCAGTCCTGGCGGTCGACAGCCCGCGCGAAGCGCTTAAGGCAATCCTCGATCGCGGTGCGCGCCTCGAGCTCTTCAAGAAAGCTCCCGAAAACCGTCAATGCGCGAGGGCCTTGTCCCGGTAGGACGAGTCGATGTACTTCGCCGGGTCGCCGAGCAGCTTGCCGGTGAATTTGGAGCGCAGAGCAAGGACCGTGCGCGCGCCCTCGAGGTTCACGGCCACATCGCGGGTGAAGCCCGACTTCGGATCGAGGAGCGTGCCGGCAGCCTGCCGTGCGAGCTGCGGGGCCATGGTGCGCCCGGCCAGCGCGACGAGCAGGGCCTCGGCGATCTCGCGGTTCTTCGGGTCGACGACGAACTGCACGCCCGCGTGGTAGGCACGGATGTAGCCAAGCAGCGCCGCCTCGTTCTCGCGCGCCCACGAGCGCCGCGCCGCGCCGATGACGCCCTGGTAGGCGCCAAGGTGCTCGTCTGCGCGCGCGAGGCGCGTGTGACCCTGGTTCATCGCCAGCAGGTCGAGCGGCGCGATCAGCATGGTGCCGGCATGCGAGCCCTTGACGAGCTCCTGGAAGCGCTGCAGCCCACCGCCGGCACGCTCGAACGTGACCTCGCTCTCGGCGACGCCGCCGCGCGCCAGCAGCTCGCGCAGGACAAAGGCGTACCCTGTGGTCATCGCGTCGACCGAGATCTTCTTGCCCTTGAGTTCCGCGACGCTGCGCACGCCCTTGCCGCCGACCAGCGACAGGAATCCCGAGTCCCCGCCCATGAAGACGAACATGTCGGGGTCGTCGGGGATCTTCGCCTCTCCCTGCCCCTCCTGGTAGGCGATGACATTGTCGATGGCCGTCATGGCGATGTCGAAGCGGCCCTCGGCGAAGTTCTGCATCTGGAACGTTGAGCTCGGCGTGGGCGTTACTGCCACGCGAACACCGTTCTGCTCGAAAAAACCCTGCCGCTCGGCGGCCCAGATCGGCAGGTTCCAGCCGCCGGGGAAGACGATGACGTTCAGCGTCTTCAGCTGCGGCTGCGCGGCGGCAACGGCGCTCATCGTGGCAAGGGCAAGGACGGCGAGCGGCCGTCCTATGCCGTGGTCTTGATGTTGAGCTCCTTCAATTCGTCCACCTCGGCTCCGTCGTCCATGGAGAAGCGGTCGCCGAAGTCGAACAGATCCTCGTTCTGAAAGCCCGGGTAGTGCTGGATCTCCCACCAGTTGTGGTCGAGGTCCTCCAGGTAGAACGAATACACGCCGTGCTGCATGACCACCGGCAGAACCTGGCGGATCTTGTACTTGTCCTTGTACTTGAGCGCATTGGCGTGGGCGGCATCGACCTCTTCCTTTGAGCCGACGTCCATGCCCCAGTGATTGAGCACGCTGCACGGATGCACCGCGGCGCCGACCTCGACCGCTACGATGTGGAACTTGAGCCCGCAGCGCACCACCATCGCCGGCTTCGCATGGCGCACGACCTCGAGGCCCAGAAACTCCTCGTAGAACTTGCGCGATTCCTTGAGGCTGTAGCACTCCATCGTGCCGTGCGACATGACGTAGGGCTTGATGATCGACTTTTCGGTTTTGGCATCGGCGATGCCGTCCTGGATCTTCTCTCGCGTCAGGGACATATCTCCTCCTATGCAGTTGCGGCCTTGTCGGCCTCGGTCAGAAAAGAATCGGCGAAGAACTCCTCCGCCGGCAGCCCGCAGCGGGCCGTAAAATCGGCGCGCGCGGCCTCCACCATCACCGGCGCTCCGCAAGCGTACACCTGCACGCCCGACATGTCGGGAAAATCCTCCATCACCGCGCGATGGACGAAGCCTTTGCGCCCCTCCCACGACTCCTCCGAGAGCACGGGGACGAACTCGAGGTGGGTCCATGAGCGTGCCAGCTCGAGCATGTACAGGTCGCGCTTCAGCCGCGCGCCCCAGTAGAGCGTAATCGGCCGCGAAATCCTCTTTTCCCGGGCGTACTCGCAAATTGCCTTGATCGGTGCGAATCCGGTGCCGCTTGCCACCATGACAATCGGTTTCGCCGAGTCCTCGCGCAGGTAGAAGCTGCCTAGCGGGCCCTCGAAGCGCAGCAGATCCCTCACCTTCAGGCCGGCGAACACATGGTCAGTGAACACGCCGCCCGGAGTGTGGCGCACATGGATCTCGAGCGCCGTGACCCCGCCCGGATCGGGCCGCACGGCGAGCGAATAGCTGCGCCGCTTGCCGTCCTTCAGCAGGACATCGATGTACTGCCCGGCGAGGAAGCGGAAGTTCTCATTCATCGGCAGGCGCAGCCCGATCACCGCGACGTCGGGCGCGGGCTTCTCCAGGCGCTCCACCCGGCATGGAATCGTGCGCGGGCGCACGCCCTGCACCTCGCGCACTTCGATCACCAGGTCCGACAACGGCTTTGCCTGGCAGAGCAGCGCATAGCCCTTCGCCTTGTCGCTCTCCGGCAGGTAGGTCTCGTGAACCAAGCCGTAGTCGACCTTGCCCTCGAGGATGGTGCCGCGGCAAGTGCGGCAGACTCCCGCGCGGCAGCTATAGGGCAGCATGTGCCCGGCGTCGATCCCGGCCTGCAGGACGCCCTGCCCCTCCTGCGCTTCGTACGTATGCCCGCTGGGCCTCAGTGTGATTCGATAAGCCATCAGGTGCCTAAGTATGCTCTCTGGATTTGCGGTTGTGACATCAGTTGCCGCGGCTCACCCTCGGCGGCGATGCGGCCTTCGTCCAGGACGTAGGCCCGCCGCGCCAGCTCGAGCGCCAAGGCGACATTCTGTTCCACCAGCAGGATCGCGACGCCCTGCCCGTTCACTTCGCGGATCGCACGAAACAACTCGCGGGTGATCAGCGGCGAAAGGCCGAGCGACGGCTCGTCGAGAAGCAGGAACCGCGGCCGCGCCATCAGTGCCCGGCCGATCGCCACCATCTGCTGCTGGCCGCCCGAGAGCGCGCCGGCAGGTGCATCCATCCTCTCGCCGAGCACCGGAAAAAGCGCGCACACGCGTGCAAGCGACTCGGCACGCATCCTCCGCGCCCCGGCACGGTAGCCGCCGAGCTCGAGGTTCTCCCGCACGGTCAGGTTGACGAACAGGCGGCGCCCTTCGGGGACGATGGCGATGCCACGCTCGCAGAAGCGATGCGGCGGATCGCGCGTGATGTCGCGCCCGTCGACCAGCAGGCGGCCGGAGGCGACCGCGTGCAGCCCTGCCATGGCGTTGATCAGGGTCGACTTGCCGGCGCCGTTCGGGCCGACGACCACCACCAACTCGCCGGCATGAATGCGCAAGCGCACATCCGCCACTGCGGCGGCCGCGCCGTAATTCACCGCGACATCGCTCACCTCATACATGCGCCGCGCCCAAATATGCCGAGACGACCTCGGGATGGCGCATCACCTCGGCCGGCGCGCCCTGCGCGATCGCCTTGCCATAGGTGAGCACCGCCACCCGGTCGGTGAGCTCCATCACCGCGCGCATCACGTGCTCGACGAACACAATGGTCGCGCCTTGGTCGCGGATGGCGCGGATGAGGCGAAGCGCGGCGTCCATCTCGGCCGGCGTCAGACCGGAAAGCACCTCGTCGAGGAACAACAGCTTCGGCCGCGATGCGAGCGCGCGCGCCAGCTCGAGAAACTTTCTTTCGTGCAGATTCAGGTCGGCGGGATAACGGTGTGCCTTGGCCTCGAGCCCGGTGAAAGCAAGCCAGCGCCACGCCCCCTCCTCTGCCCGGGCGCGATCCATCACGATCTGCCCGAACATCGGTGGCAAAGCCACGTTCTGCAGCACGGTCAGCCGCGCGAAGGGCCGGGGGATCTGGTAGGTGCGCGCGATCCCGGCTCGCGCGATGCGGTGCGCCGGCAGGCCGACGAGCTCGATGCCCTCGAAGCGCACGGAGCCGGCATCCGCCGGGTAATGGCCGCTCACGACGTTGATGAGCGTCGACTTGCCCGAGCCGTTGGGTCCGACCAAGCCCAGGATTTCGCCGCGGCGCACCTCCAGCTCGACGCCGGCAAGCGCCTGCACACCCTTGAACGCCTTGCGCACGCCTCTCACAACCAGCAGCGGCTCCCCCGTAAGCTGCGCAACCGCACGCGCGGATTCCTCGATGCGCGCGACCGGCGCCCGGTCCGGCGCGGCCTTGCGCCGCAAGCGCTTCAAGACCTGACCGAGGATTCCTTCGGGCATGGCAACGATGACGACGATGAGGATCAGGCCGGTCAGCGCGCGTCCGATCACCGCCGCCTGACCGCTCGTAAATGCGTAGAGCAGCACGGTGATCGCCACTGCCCCCACCGCGGGTCCGAGCCAGTGGCGCGTGCCACCGAGGGCGCTCATCAGCACGACATTGACCGCGAGCGCGATGGAGAAGGTTTCCTGTACGGTGACGTACGAGACGAACACGGCGTGGATGCCGCCGGCGAGGCCGGCGAGCGCGCAGGAGATGGCAAAGGCGGCGAGCTTGAAGCGGAATGTCGGCACGCCCATCACCTCGGCGACGTCTTCGTCGTCGTGGATTGCGAACAATCCGGTACCGAAGCGGGAGTGGAACATCGCCCAGGCCGTCCACAGGGTCGCCGCCGCAGCAGCCAGCATGAGGAGATAGATTGCGCCCGGCGCGGTGGGCGCGATCTTCGGCACGTCGACCATCACCTGGATGCCGGGGCCCCCATCGACGGTATTGAGCGCGATGGTGGCAAGCACGAACGTGATCGCCAGCGTGAGAAGAGCAAACAGCTCCCCTCGCAGCGCGCGCACGCGGAACACCAGAGCGCCGAGGGCGACGCTGAGCGCCGCGGCGGAAAGCGCGGCGAGCGGGAGGGTCCAGAGGAAATTCCAGCCCAGCTTGCCGGCGAGTGCCGCCGTGGTGTAGACCCCGACGCCGAAGAACGCACCGTGGCCGAAGGAGAAGTAGCCCGAGTAGCCGCTCAGCAGATTCCAGGAGGTCGCGAGGACAATGGCATGCAGCAGCAGATAGCCGAACGACTCGTAGAATGCCGGCAGCCCGAGGTAGGGCAGTCCGATGAGCGCCGCCGCGATCGACGCCAGGACGATTTTCATCAGAATCTCGACGGCCGGAAAAGGATGATCGCGATAAGCAGCGAAAACGACACCAGCGGCGCCCAGGTCGGGTTGGTGAGCGCCATGGTGACCGCTTCGCTCACGCCGATGACGATGCCGGCGATGAGCGGGCCGACCGGGTTGCCAAGGCCACCCAGCATGACCGCCGCAAACACTACGCCCATCCAGGCGTAGATCTGCGCCGGCGCGAGCGTATGGCTGAGCGCGAGGCAAAGCCCCGCCACCGCGGCGACCGACGCCGCGGTCCCCGAGACGAGGTAGCCGAGCAGCCTCTCGTTGACGCCGAAAGCGGCGGCGACCGGCGCGTCCTCGGTGGTGGCGCGGATCGCCTTGCCCAGGTCGGTGAAGCCCAGCACGGCCCACATGCCGAGCGCGAGCGCGAGGGCAAAGCCGAGCGTGATCACGTCGGTGAGCGACACGAACAGCGGTCCGAGCTTCCAGCGCACCGCGCCGTACGCGCTGTCCATGCGCTGGAAGTCCGCCGTCCAGTACCACTGGATGCAGGCCTCGATGATGCTGGTGATGCCGAAGGTGACGAGCAGCGTGTTGAGCAGCGAGACCGAGAAGCGGCCGAGGAACCAGTGCAGCGCCATGCCGGCGAGAAAGAAGAGCGGCGCAATCAGCGCGAAGGTGACAAACGGGTCCAGCAGCCCGGAAAGCTGAAACGTGAGGTAGCCACCGAGGAAGGCGAGCGCGAAGTGCGCCAGGTTGACCTGGCGCAGCATCCCCCACGAAAGGCTCAAGCCGAGACCGAGCAGCCCATAGAGCGCCCCGATGAAGATCCCCGACAGGACCGACTGGCCCAGCAAGGTGGCGCTCGGCACCTACTCTCCGGCCGCAGGTATGACTTCGGTCAGGCGACCTTGACGCCGGGCGCGGCCCACTGTTCCGGCGACACTACGACCCATCTGCCCTGCTGCAGCTGCTTGATCTTGTACAGGTCGGAGCCCTCGACGTAGTTCTGCGGGCCGTTCCACCGCAACGTCCCGAAGAGGGTCTTGACCTCGCTCTTCTTCAGCCACGCGGCGATGGCCTTGTCGTCAACGCTTTTCGTCCCGGTCACCGCTGCCTCGAGCACCTGCCAGGCGGCGTACATGATCGCCGATTGCAGGTCGACCGCGGTGTACGGGATATTCGCTTGCTTCGCGCGCTCGGCGTAGGTTTTCACGAACTGCGCGATCGCCGGATCGTCGGTGAACGGCGGATGCGCCTCGAAATTGGTCAGCGCGAACGAGCCCTGCGCCTCCGGCAGCTTCAGCATCGGCCCGGGCGCCGGGAACAGATGCACCTGCGCGGGTGGGCGGTAGTCGATCTTCCTCATGGCGTCGAGCATCAGGACCGGGTCGATGCCGTTGGTGCCGCCCCAGAGGAAATCGGGATTCGCTTCCTTCACGCGGCTTGCGATGGCGCCGTAATCGCGGTTGCCGAACTCGTACTCGAGGTGCAGCACTTCCTGCAGGCCGCGCTTCTTCAGCACCTCGCGCGCGCCCACCGAGATGTGGTGCACCGACGGGAACTTGCTGGTCACGATGGCGATCGTTTTCGGCGGCTTGGGCATCTTCGCCGCGGCGTCGAAGATGAGATTTGGCCAGACGTTCTCCGGGTCGAAGGCGGCGCCGGCAGTCTGGAACTGCATGTCGTACTTGGCGAGCTTCGGAATGCCGAATGAAGTGTGCAGCAGCACCTTGCCGTAGCGCTGGGCGACGCCCATCCCCGCGAGGATCGAGGCCGTCGCATACGGACTCTGGATCAGATCGACCTTGTCCGAGGTGATGAGCTGCTCGTACAGCGTGCGCGTCAGCTCGGGCTTCGACTGGTCGTCGCGCAGCACCCATTCCACCGGGCGGCCGAGCAGGCCGCCGCGCTTGTTCAGGTTCTCGACGTAGATCTCGGCAGTCACCTTGTGGATGATCGCCAGCGAAGCGAGCGGACCGGTGAGCGGCAGCGTGCTGCCGATGCGGATCGGCTTGCCTTGCGCGCGTAGCGCCGGCGGCAGCGCGAGCGTGGACAGGATGGCGCCTCCGGCCGCGAGGGCCCGACGTCGGTCGATTCTCATGCTTGCTCCTCCTGGAGATGTGCGGGTATATTGGCCATACGCCAACGAGTTGTCAATTGTCCAATTGAAGAAAAAGCGCGCCAGCCGCGGCATCCGGTCCGTCGACACCGGGATGCGTCTGCTCGAGGTGCTGGAGAAATCCGACGGGCCGCTCGCCTTGAAGGAGCTCAGCGCGCGCGCCGAGCTCGACCCGAGCAGCGCGCATCGCTACCTGGCGAGCTTCGCGCGCTGCGGGCTGGTCGCGCAGGGCGCGGATTCGCGCTACGACTTCGGACCGCTCGCCCTGCGCCTCGGGCTGGCGGCGATCCAGCGCTGCGACCCGGTCCAGGCGAGCGAGCGCGCGCTGCCGGCCCTGGTGGCCGAAACCGGGCTCACCGCCCTGCTCGCCGTGTGGAGCAACCGCGGCCCGACCATCGTGCACTGGCAGCGCAACCGCAACCTGGTCACCTCGCTCAACCTCGGGTCGGTACTGCCGGTGGCACGCTCCTCGCTCGGTCGCATGCTGCTCGCTTTCCTGCCGCCGGCCATGACGGCTGAGCCGCTGGCTAACGAGGCGAAGCGCGAGAAGATCAACCGCGAGTGGCTCGCGGACGAGCTCGAGCGCGCGCGCAAGGCGCGCCTGGCGTACGCCGACAACACTGTCATTCCCGGCCTGTACGCCGCGGCGAGCGTGGTGCTGGGCTGGAACCGCGAGGCGGCGTGCGCCGTCGCGCTGATCGGGCCGGACGCGCAACTCGCCCGCGCGAACAACCCCGCCGCTCTCGCGCTGCGCGCGATGTGCGACCGGATCTCGCGCGCATCCGGCGCACCGGATCTGAAGATCGCTGCCTAGAGGAGAAGAACGTGCATCTGGTGATGTTCATGAAGGACAAGCAAGCGCGCGCCGGCGTGATCGACGGCGAGGAGATCGTCGATATCAACGCCAACGACCGCTCGCTTTTGCCCACGCTGAAAGGGATCCTGGAAGCCAACGGGCTTTCCCGGGTCAGGAAAGTCATCAAATCCAGGAAGCATCGCGTGCCGCGGCGCGGCGCCAGGCTGCTGCCGCCCATTTCCAACCCCGGCCTGCTGCTCTCGGTGGGCATGAACTACCACGAGCACCTCAAGGAGATGAAAACGCCGGTGCCCGAGAAACCCGCGGCCTTCACCAAGAGCGTGGCGAGCATCATCGCCTCGGGGCAGCCGATCCTGCTGCCGGCCTCGCATCCCGACATGGTGGACTGGGAGGGCGAGCTCACCGTGGTGATCGGCAAGGGCGGCTACCGCATTCCGGCGGCGAAGGCCCTGGATCACGTCGCCGGCTACACCATCGTCAACGACGTCTCGGCGCGCGACTGGGTAGCGCCGATTTTCTCGTCGACCGGGATCATGGGTCCGATCCACGCCTGGGAGCACAACCTGCTCGGCAAGATGATGCCGACCTTCTGCCCGATGGGTCCGTGCCTCGCGACCAGGGACGAGGTGCCCGATCCCGACGACGTGAAGATCGTGACGCGCCTCAACGGCCAGGTGATGCAGGACGCCAACACCGACGACCTGGTGTTCGGCGTGGCGAAGCTGATCGAGTACTACTCGCAGTTCTACCGCTTCCTGCCCGGCGACTGCATCACCACCGGTTCGCCGAGCGGCGTCGGCTTCGGGCGCAACCCCAAGGTGTTCATGAAGGCCGGCGACACTATCGAGGTCGAGGTGAGCGGCATCGGCGTGCTCTCGAACCCGGTGAAGGCGGCATGAAAGGCAAGATCGCGCTGGAAGAGCATTTCGCAGTCGAGGACACGCTGGCCGATTCGTTGCCCTTCGTGCCGCCCGACCACCAGGGGGAGCTCGAGCACCGGCTGTTCGATTTCTACGACAAGCGCCTCGGGCTGATGGACAGGCACGGCATCGAGGTGATGATCCTGTCGCTCAACGCGCCGGCGGTGCAGGCCATCCCCGAACCGGAGAAAGCGACCGACGTCGCCCGCCGCGCCAACGACGCGCTGGCGCAGATCGTGGCGAAGCGCCCGGACCGCTTCCAGGGCTTCGCCGCCCTCGCGCTGCAGGACGTGGATGGCGCCATCAAGGAATACCGCAGGTGCATCACGGACCTCGGTTTCCGAGGGGCGCTGGTCAACGGCTTCTCGCAGATCATCGACCCGGACAGCGCGGTGTACCTCGACCTGCCGCAGTACCGCCCGTTCTGGGCGGAAGTCGAGAAGCTCGACTACCCCTTTTACCTGCACCCGCGCAACCCGCTGCCGAAGGACGCTCGGATCTACGACGGCCATCCGTGGCTGATCGGCCCGACCTGGGCCTTCGGCCAGGAGACCGCGGTGCACGCGCTGCGCCTGATCGGCTCGGGCCTGTTCGACGAGTACCCGAGGATCCAGATCGTGCTCGGCCACATGGGCGAGGGCCTGCCCTACAGCATGTGGCGCATCGACCATCGCAACGCCTGGGTCAAGGCAAAGCACAAGCACAAGGCGCAGAAGAAAATCGTCGATTACTTCAACGCCAACTTCCATCTCACCACCTCGGGGAATTTCCGCACGCAGACGCTGGTCGACGCCATCCTCGAGATCGGCGCCGACCGCATCATGTTCTCCACCGACTGGCCGTTCGAGAACATCGACCACGCCGCGGACTGGTTCGACGCCGCCTCGATCAGCGAGGCGGACCGCCACAAGATAGGCCGCAGCAACGCCCGACGCCTGTTCAAGCTCAACTAAGGGAACGCCCATGGAATTCGGCTACTTCACCCTCAGCGACAATCACTACCCGAACAACCCGCGCTCGGCGAACGAGCTGGTGCTGCAAATCCGCGAGCAGTCCATCCTCGCCGACAGGCTCGGCATGCACTCGGCGTGGATCGGCGAGCACCACTTCGACTCCCTCGGTGTCAACTCGCGGCCCGACCTGCTGCTCGCGAACATCGCTTCCCAGACGAAAAACATCCGACTCGCCCCGGCCGTGACCGTGCTGCCGCTGCACCACCCGGTGCATGTCGCCGAGATGTGGTCGACGCTCGACCTGCTGTCCAACGGGCGCGTCGACTTCGCTACCGGGCGCGGCTACGACCGCAAGGAGTACGCGCCCTTCGGCGCCGACTTCTTCGCCTCGGCCGAGATCTTCGAGGAAGGCATCGACGTCCTGCTCAAGGCGTGGAACTCGCCCGGCAAGTGGTCGCACAAGGGCAGGTTCTACGACATCCCGGAGATGAGCATCACGCCCAAGCCCGTGCAGAAGCCGATCCCTTTCTACGTCGCCTCGTTCTCCAGGACCAGCCTCGACATGGCGGCCAAACGCGGCCTGAACATCATCTACGCACCGTTCGCCGCGGGCATGGTGTTCGGCGGCCTGCACAAGGCGGTCGATTCCTACCGCGAGGCCTGCGTCAAGGCCGGCAACAGGCCCGGGCGTGCCATGTGCAGTTACTTCATCTTCATCGCCGACGACGACAAGACCGAGGACTACGGCCGCCAGTCGCAGATGGACTACTTCCGGCACTGCGTGATCCAGGCCTTCCCGCAAAAGAAGGAGGACGCGCCGCCGACCATGCAGTACTTCCTCAAGATCGTCGACATCCTCAACGACCTGAAGAAGGAGGATCTTTCCGACAAGTCGATCCTGATCGGCCGACCCGAGCAGATCATCGAGTCGCTGAAGAAGGTCGAAGAGAGCGGCATCGAGGAGGTCATCCTTTACTTCAACGTCGGCAACAAGCCGCACGCGATGGTCAAGGAGCAGATGCACCGCTTCATGGACGAAATCGCCCCCCATTTCGAGGGAAAGCATGTGGGAAGAAACGCTCGCGCCGCCGCGGCCTAAGCTCGACGCGCGCGACTTCCGTAGCGCGCTCGGCTGCTTCCCGACCGGAGTCTGCCTGGTCACCGCGCTCGGGCCGCAAGGCAAGCCGGAGGGGCTGACCATCAACTCGTTCAGCTCGGTGTCGCTCGACCCGCCGATGATCCTGTGGAGCCTGGCGCGCAGCGCCTCCTCCGCGCCGGTGTTCCGCGACGCCGAGTACTTCGCGGTCAACGTGCTCGCGCGCGACGACGACCCGATCTCGACCCACTTCGCCCGCTCCGCGCCGGACAAGTTCGCGGCGTTCGCCGGGCGCTTCACCCCGGGGACCGGCGGCGTGCCGCTCCTCGAGGGCGCGGCGGCAACCTTCGAATGCCACAGCCGGCACCGCTACTACGGCGGCGATCACATCATCGTCATCGGTTCTGTCGAGCGCTACGGCTACGATGCCGCGCGCGCACCGCTGGTCTTCCACCGGGGCCGCTACGCGGGCCGCGCATAGACGAGCTCAGTGCTTTTGCCAGGCGCTATTCGCGCGGCGGGCGCATAATCGCGGCACAAGGAGGAGCAAATGAGCACAAACCTGAACGCCACATCGACCTTTAGCCCGTCGTACCAGGCCAGCCATAACTCGACGATCCTGCTGGTGAGCCGCATCTTGCTGGCCGGGGTGTTCCTGGTCTTCGGCATCCGCAAGCTGATGGCGGTGGCGGGCACGGCCGGCTACCTGACGAAGCTGGGCCTTCCCATGGGCGACATCCTCGTCTGGGCGGTGATCCTGATCGAGGTCGGCGGCGCCCTGCTTCTCATCGTGGGCTGGCAGACCCGGCTGGCTGCCTGGATCCTGGCGGGCTTCGTCGTGCTCGCGACGCTGGCGGTGCATCGCTACTGGGAGTTCGAAGGCCCGCAGTACGTCGCGCAGCTCACGAACTTCATGAAGAACCTGGCGATCGTGGGCGGCCTGCTGCTGGTTGCGGCGAGCGGCCCGGGAAGAATGTCAGTCGACCGGTCCTAGGCGCGCACCGCTTTTAGGCGCGTACGAGGGCCCGGTTCTCCAGCCGGCTGAGCAGGCGCACCAGCGGCCAGAGCATCGCGAAGTAGACGACGGCGGCGAGCACGATGGGCGTGGGGTTGTAGGTGAGGCTTTGCGCCTGCCGCGCCTGGAAGAGGAGCTCGGGCACGGCGACCACGCTGCCCAGGGATGTCAGCTTGACCACCTCCAGCGTGTTGGAGAGGAGGTCGGGCAGCACGTTACGCACGGCCTGCGGCAGGACGACGAACAGCATGGTCTGGAGGCGTCCCAGGCCGGTGCTGCGCGCCGCCTCGGTCTGACCGGTCGGCACGGATTCAATGCCGGCGCGCAGGATCTCGCCGTAGTAGGCGCGGGTATTGAGGAAGAAGGCGATGCACACGCACGCGAAGCCGCCCAGCTCGAGGCCGGCGAACGGCAGGCCGGCGAACAGGAAGATCAGCAGCACCAGCGGCGGAAAGGCGCGGAAGAAATCCACCCACGCCATCAGGGGCCAGCGCACCCACGGCTTGCGCACGCTCGCGAGCATGGCGAGGGCGAGCCCGCCGATGAGCCCGAGCGGCACCACGACCAGCGACAGCATCACGGTGTTGCCCAGGCCGGCCAGCAGGATCGGCCAGGCGGCCTTGATGATGTCGAGGTTGAGAAACGTCTCGAGCATGGCTCAGCGCTTCCAGCGCATGCGGGTCTCCAGCCAGCGGCCGAACACCTCCATGGGAAAGAACAGGATCAGGTAGGCGCCCGCGCCCAGGCCGCTGCACCTCGCCATGGAACTGCTCAAGACTTCCGCCGGCATCGACATCGTCCCTGTCCCGTACAAGGGCGACGGGCCGCTGTTCCAGGCTCTGATTGCCGGCGAAGTCGACGTTGCGGTCGTCGGGCTTTCGCAGATTTTGCCGCACATCAAGTCAGGCCGCGTGAAGCCCCTCGGGATCACCAGCGCCAAGCGCTCATCGGCAATGCCGGACATCCCAACAATTTCGGAGCAGGGCGTCGCCAGCATCGACAC
>CBDDSA010000211.1:0-3987 GCA_965233185.1 uncultured bacterium | reverse complement strand
GCGCCGGAGAGCTGGTCGCGCACAAGGACCAGCACCACGAGCTCGCCCAGCGTTACGCGCTGATCGGCATGGATTGCCTTCTGCAGCGCCGAAACCAGCTCTCGCTGCGCCTCGGGCGACGCGCCCTTGAGCGCCGGCAGCGCGAGGTCGATCGCCGGCAGGCGCAGCGCACGCGGCAGCCTGGACTCCGGCGACAGCAGCGAAAGCACGAACGCGCGGGCGCCTTCGGGCGTCTCGAGCTCGGCGTGCAGCACCGCCGGAATCGATGCCACCAGTCGCCGGGCAAGGTCGATCTTGCCCGGCTGCAGCGCGCCGATCAGCGCGAGCGCGGCTTCCGGGGTGCGCTTCTCGGATGGCGCCGGAGGAGGATTTTCCGGCAGGGGATCTGCGCGCCGGCGCCGGTAGTCCTCGGCGTCGAAGCGCGGGTGGGCACGGCGGATGCGCTCGGCGATCGGGGGATGGGTGGCGAACAGCGCCGCAGCGCTGCTTGCAAAGTACATGTGCGACATATCCTCGGCGTAGCGGTTGCCCACGCGCGTGCCGCTCGCCGCGAGCCCGATCTGGTCGAGCGCGCCGGCGATGGCGTCGGGATTGCGGGTGAACTGCACGCTCGAGGCGTCGGCGAGGTATTCGCGCTGGCGCGACACCGCGGCCTTGATGAGCTGCGAGAGCACCAGGCCGATGGCGCCGATGGCGAGCAGCCCCACGCCGACGAACACCAGTGCGCCGGCGTTGCGGCTGCGCGCGCGCGCCGCGCCGAACATCATGAAGCGCCCGATCGCGCCGATGAACACGATGCCCGCCAGCACGCCGAGCATGCGGATGTTGAGGCGCATGTCGCCGTTCAGGATGTGGCTGAACTCGTGGGCCACCACCCCCTGCAGCTCGTCGCGGTTGAGCGTGCGCAACGCGCCGCGCGTGACCGCGAGCACCGCGTGCGACGAATCGTAGCCGGCAGCGAAGGCGTTCACGGCCTCCTCCGCCTCCATGACGTAGACGCCCGGCACGCGCACCCCGGAGGCGATGGCGATCTCCTCCACCACGTTGAGCAGGCGCCGCTCGAGCGCGTCCGAGGTGTGCGGATCCACCCGGCGCGCGCCCGCCATGCGCGCTACCGCGGCGCCGCCTCCCGAGGAAAGCCGCGCGACCTGGACGAGCGTCACCGAGAGGATCAGCGCAAGAGTGGCAAGAGTGCCAAACGCGTACACGCCCGTGGGAACCTGTACCTCGGGCGGGGCGTTCCACAGGTAAGTAACGTGGAGGAGCACGTTCACGCCGGCCACCATGCCCAGCACGGCGAGCGCGTACAGGAATACGAGTAGAGCGCTCGAGCGCCGGGCGCGCTCCTGGTTTGCGAAGAAGTCCAAGCTAGCCGAACGAGACCTTCGGCGCGCGGCGCTCCCCGTCCGATTCGGTGGCCTGCAGCAGCTCTGCCGGACCGAAGCCGAAGGCCCCGGCGAGCAGCGCGTCGGGGAACGACTCGCGCCGTGTGTTGTAGGCCATCACCGAGTCGTTGTAGGCCTGGCGCGCAAAAGCCACCTTGTTCTCCGTGCTCGTGAGCTCTTCCTGCAGCGCGAGGACGTTCTGGTTCGCCTTCAGATCGGGATAAGCCTCGAATACGGCCAGCAGCCGCCCTAGGGCGCCGCCGAGCGCCCCCTCGGCGCGCGCCAGGCCCTGCATCGCCGCCGGGTCCCCGGGCGCCGCAGCGGCGCGCTGCTCCGCGCTCACCGCCTCGCCCCGCGCCTTGACCACCGCCTCGAGCGTGCCGCGCTCGTGCTGCAGGTACCCCTTGACCGACTCCACCAGGTTGGGGATCAGGTCGTAGCGGCGCTTGAGCTGCACGTCGATCTGGGCAAAGGCGGCACGATAGCGGTTGCGCAGCTGCACCAGCCGGTTGTAGAGGACGATCGCGAGTAGCACGATCACCGCGATTACGGCGATGACGATCCAGAGTCCGGTGTCCATCCCACCTAGACCGCCCCGCCCGCCCCTAGTTCTGCCTGTAGACTCGCGCCATGCGAATGCTCCTGCTTGCCCTCGCGCTGCTTTTCGCGGCCACGGGCGCCGTTGCGCAGGACAAGCGCCCGGTGGTGTACGTCGCGCCGGTCGAGGGCATCATCGATCTGGGCCTCGCGCCCTTCGTGCAGCGCGTGCTGGACGAGGCGGCGGCGGCCGGCGCCGCGGCGGTGGTGCTGGAGGTCAATACTTTCGGCGGACGCGTGGATGCGGCGGTGCAGATCCGCGACGCGCTGCTCAATGCCGGCGTGCCGACCATCGCCTACGTGAACCGGCGCGCCATTTCCGCCGGGGCGCTGATCTCGCTCGCCGCGCAGCACCTCATCATGGCGCCGGGCGCCACCATCGGCGCGGCCACGCCGGTGCAGGCGGGCGGCGGCGATGCCCAGCCGGTCTCGGAGAAGACCGTGTCGTACGTACGCAAGGAGTTCCGCGCCACCGCCGAGAGCCGCAAGCGCCCGGCGCTGCTCGCCGAGGCCATGGTCGACGCGGATGTCGCGGTGCGCGGCGTGATCGAGAAAGGCAAGCTCCTCACGCTCACCACCGACGAGGCGCTGAAGCACAAGGTCGCCGAGTTTCGCGCCGATACGCTGCAGGCGGCGCTCGGGCGCGTGGGCATCAAGGATGCCGAGCTGCGGCGCCTCTCGCCCAACTGGGCCGAGAACGTGGTGCGCTTCCTCACGCATCCGATCCTGAGCTCGCTGCTCGTCACCCTGGGCATGCTGGGCATCATCATCGAGCTGCGCACCCCCGGCTTCGGCCTCGCGGGCGCGATCGGCGTGGGCGCGCTCGCGGCGTTCTTCTGGGGCCACTGGCTGGTGCAGCTCGCCGGCTGGGGCGAGGTGCTGCTCGCGACCGGCGGCGTGGTGCTGCTGCTGCTCGAGTTCTTCGTCATTCCGGGCTTCGGCTTCGCCGGCATCCTCGGCATACTCGCGCTGCTCGCCGCGCTCGTGCTGAGCGTGGTGGGCTCGGGCACGACGCCTGAATTCTTCATGCTCGCCGCCGGGCGCATGCTGCTCGCGCTGCTCGTGGCGCTGGGGGCGAGCCTGCTGCTGCTGCGCTTCCTGCCGCGCACGCGGTTTGGCCGGCAGCTCGTCCTGGATACCGGGCTCGCCCCCGCCGGGGGCGAAGACCTGCGCTGGCTCGGCAAGCGCGGGCGCGCCACCACGCCGCTGCGCCCGGCCGGCATCGCCGACATCGAGGGCGCGCGCGTCGACGTGGTGTCCGACGGCGAGCTTATCGAGCCCGGCACCCCGGTCGAAGTGACGCGCGTCGACGGCAACCGCATCGTGGTGCGGCAGCTACCGAATACCAACGAGAGGGAGGATGCATGAGCGAACTGGCCACAGGCCTTACCGGGGGGCTCGGGCTCCTTGTCATCGTCGTCGTCGCAATCGTATTGCTGCTGTATCTCGTGCCCATTCCGCTGTGGATCGCGGCCTGGGCCTCCGGCGCCTACGTGGGCCTGTTCACGCTGGTGGGCATGCGGCTGCGCCGCATTCCGCCGAACACCGTGGTGACCGCGCGCATCAGCGCCGTGAAAGCGGGCCTCGAGCTCTCGGTCAATGACCTCGAAGCGCACTTTCTCGCGGGGGGCAACGTGGTGCGCGTGGTGAATGCCATGATCTCGGCGGACAAGGCGAACATTCCCCTGCCCTTCAAGCGCGCCGCCGCCATCGACCTCGCCGGGCGCAACGTGCTGGAGGCGGTGCAGATGTCGGTGCTGCCCAAGGTGATCGAGACGCCCAAGATCGCCGCGGTGGCCAAGGACGGCATCCAGCTAATCGTGGTGTCGCGCGTGACCGTGCGCACCAACATCGATCGCCTGGTGGGCGGTGCCGGCGAGGAAACCATCATCGCCCGGGTGGGCGAAGGCATGGTGAGCACCATCGGCTCGGCCACCAACCACAAGAGCGTGCTCGAGAACCCGGACCACATCTCCAAGCACATCCTGTCCAAGGGCCTGGACGC
>CBDDSA010000210.1:0-21770 GCA_965233185.1 uncultured bacterium | reverse complement strand
GGAGATTCTTCCAATGCAGAAAAAACTTCTAGCGCTCGCAGTAGCCGGAGCGCTTGCGCCGGCGGCCGCCATGGCGCAGTCCTCGGTCGAGATTTACGGCCGCGCGAATCTCGGCATCGACCAGTACCGCGCCACCGGTGCGACCGATCCGGCTGGCAATTTCGACGGACGGGTCCGCATCTTCGACGCCTCGTCGCGCGTCGGATTCCGCGTAAATGAAAGCTTGGGCGGCGGTATGCGCGCCTTTGTTGTTGTTGAAAGCGGCGTCAACATCGATCGTGGCGACAACAATGGCCAGTCCGGGACGACGAACGGCTCTTCTGGTTTTTGGGCTTCGCGCTCGTCGTGGCTGGGCCTTGGGGGCGGTTGGGGTGACATCCGCTTCGGGCGACAGGACGTATTTTACGGCAATGGAATAGTGCAGCAGGCGGCGGCCAACTATATCAATATGGCCGTGGACGCCATCTGGACGCAGCATTGGCTTGCGGCCCCGGGCGGTCGCTTGTCGAACGTAATGTCGTACAACTCGCCCACCATGGGTGGCTTCAACGCCTCGATCTACTTTAGCCCGTTGTCCGAAGACGCGACTTTCACGGGTGGTACGCAAGAGGAAGGCGCGCTCTGGGCTCTTACCGCACGGTATTCGGGCGGTGCGCTGCGCGGGCAATTCGACATTTCGACGATGCGCAACGTCGGTTCGGTCGACGGCAACGACAGGACTGCTTGGAAGGTCGGCGGCGGCTGGGCGTATGCGCCGGGTTCACAACTGTCGCTCGTGCTTGGCAACATCGAGAATGAGGCTGCGGGCCTGTCCAGAGACGTTAACATTTGGACTCTCAATTGGGAGCACATGCTCGGCCAATGGCAGCTCATCGCCCAGTACATGATGGCGGACGACGTGGATGGCGACGGCACGGCTGCTGCTCCGACGGGTGACGACACCGGCGCCAAGGGCATTACGCTCGCGGCCAAGTACTTCCTGTCCAAGCGCACAGGCGTGTACGTATCGTACAGCCAGTACCGCAACGAGGAGCGGGCGTTTGTGGACTTCGGGCCGGGCGCCTGCTTGAGCTCGGCGCCGAATTGTCATCTGCCGGTGGGCAGCGCCGGGGCGGATCCGCGCATTATTGCGGTCGGCGTGATGCATAACTTCTAAGCCAAAAAGCATTTAGCAGCCCATCCAACGGGCGCCGCGAGGCGCCCGTTTTTTTTGCTAGTCTGTCGGCTGCATGTTCGATTCCCTGATCGCGGAGCTCGACCGCGCGCTGCGCGCCGTGACGGGCGTGCACGAGGCGGTGCGCGCCACGCCGGCGGCGGCCGTGCCGGAGGGTGAGCTGAAGGAAAGCGAGCGCCGGCACGCCGCGGCGCTGATGCGCGTTAACCACGTCGGGGAGGTTTGCGCGCAGGCGCTCTATCAAGGCCAAGCGCTGACCGCCAGGGACCCGCATGCGCGTGCGGCTTTGCAACAAGCCGCAGGCGAGGAACAGGACCACCTCGCCTGGAGCATGCAGCGGATCCGCGAGCTGGGAGGGCGCGCCAGCTTTCTCAATCCGCTCTGGTATGCAGGGGCCTTTACATTCGGCGCGGCCGCTGGCGCGCTGGGCGATCGGTGGAACCTCGCGTTTCTCGCCGAGACCGAGCGCCAGGTCGAAGAGCACCTGACGGGTCACCTGCAGAGGCTTCCTGCGGAGGACGAGCGTACGCGCGTGGTCGTGGATGCGATGCGTGCGGACGAGGCCAAGCATCGCGATACTGCCCTACACCTGGGGTCCGCGGAGTTGCCGCAACCCGTCAAGCTTGCCATGCGCTGCGCTGCCCGGGTCATGACCACGGTGGCCTACCGGATCTAGGTGTGCTGAACGTCTATATCGGCTATGACTCGCGCGAGTCGGTAGCCTTTTACACGTTGGCGCATTCGATCCTGCGCCGCGCCTCCGTGCCGGTTTCGGTCACGCCATTGATGCGCTCTCAGCTGAAAGGCCTGTATACCCGGCCGCGCGGGCCGACCGAGTCCACCGAATTTTCGCTGACGCGCTTCCTCGTTCCGGCGCTGTCCGGGTACCGCGGCTGGTCGGTTTTCATGGATTGCGACATGCTGTGCCGGGCGGACATCGCAGGCCTTCAACGGCATATCGAGGAGCAAAGCGCCAAGGCGGTGCTGGTTTGCCAGCATGACTACGTGCCGAAAACACCGCGCAAGTTCCTGGACCAGGTGCAGACCAAGTACCCGCGAAAGAACTGGTCGAGCGTGATGGTTTTCAATAACGAGCGCTGCAGCGCGCTAACGCCGGATTACGTGAATTCGGCATCCGGTCTGGACCTGCACCGCTTCAAGTGGCTGGAGGAATCCCTGATCGGCAGCCTCCCGCTGGAATGGAACTGGCTGGTCGGCGAGTATGCCTACAGGCCGGATGCGAAAATCGTCCACTACACGCTCGGCGGCCCGTACTTCGACGATTACCGCGAGTGCGACTACGCCGCCGAATGGTTCGCCGAGCTCGAGTCGATGCGGAGAGTTGAAAATGCACTCGCGCAGCAGTCCTAGCCCGCGGTTCGCCGAGCTGCTCCGCGAATACCAGGCGATGCATCGCGACGGCGACACGCGCCATGGCCTGCCTGCCGCCCAGACCTTCGACGGCAGAAGCCTCCCCAGGCAGGCGCAGCGTATTCGCAGCGTTATCGCAAGGACCGGGGCGAAAACCATTCTCGACTACGGCTGCGGCAAGGCGACGCAGTACCGGCCCGCGAAGATCATGGAAAACGGCGTGGCGCGGTGGAACAGCATCCAGGAGTACTGGGGCGTAGAGTCGATCGCTTGCTACGACCCCGGATACGAGCCGTTCAGCACGCTCCCCGAAGGGAAGTTCGATGGCGTGGTGTGCACGGACGTCCTGGAGCATTGCCCACAGGAAGACCTCGAGTGGATCGCGGCGGAGCTGTTCGCGTATTCCACCCGGTTCGTCTTCGCGAACGTTGCCTGCTATCCCGCCAGGAAAACCTTGCCGAACGGTGAGAACGCGCATTGCACCATCCTGCCCGTGGCGCGCTGGGAAGAGCTGTTCAGGTCAGTGGCCGGGCGCTTTCCCGGCGTCCTCTGGGAATTGTGGGCTGACGTAATGGACGCGGGCCGTCACATGGAAAGCCGGCACGCTAACTTCGCGCCTGCCGTACCTGCTGCTCCGGCACGTCCGGCGCTCTGGCGCTTCGTCTAGGGTCAGGCTTCCAGGATTTCGAAGTCCTTCGTGATCTCCGCGGTCTTGCCGAGCATGACGGATGCGGAGCAATACTTTTCATGCGACAGCCGGATGGCGTGCTCCACGAGGTTGCGCTTGAGGGCGCGGCCGCGCACGGTGAAGTGCATGTGGATCTTGGTGAAGACCTTGGGGTCGGTTTCGGCGCGCTCGGAGACGAGCTGCACCTCGCAGCCGGTGACGTCCTGGCCGCTTTTCTTGAGGATCACGACCACGTCGTAGGCGCTGCAGCCGCCGGTGCCCAGGAGCACCATTTCCATCGGCCGCGGGGCGAGGTTGCGGCCGCCGCCCTCGGGTGCCCCATCCATGGCCACGACGTGGTTGCTGCCCGTCTCGGCGAGGAAAGTCATCCCGTCGCCCGTCCACCGCACTTTGCATTCCATCGGGGGTCCCTTTTGATGTAAAATCCGCGACTTTTCTCGGCTCGGCGCAATGAAAACTTATACCGCGAAGACAGGCGAGGTGGAGCAGGGCTGGTACGTGGTCGACGCCCAGGGCAAGGTGCTCGGCAAGCTCGCCACCCAGATTGCCACCCGGCTGCGCGGCAAGCATAAGCCCGAGTACACCCCGCACGTCGACACCGGCGACTACGTCGTCGTCGTGAATGCCTCCAAGCTGCGCGTGACGGGCAAAAAGACCGAGAACAAGGTCTATTACCGGCACACCGGATATCCCGGCGGCCTGAAGTCCACCAACTTCGCGAAGCTGCAGGCCACCCGGCCTGAGCGCGTGCTGCAGCATGCGGTCAAGGGCATGCTACCCAAAGGCCCCCTCGGCTACGCGATGCTCAGGAAGTTGAAGGTCTACGCGGGCGCGACGCACCCGCACTCGGCACAGCAGCCGAAAAATCTGGAGATCTAGCAAAGATGGTCGGCGACTACTACTACGGCACCGGGCGGCGCAAAAGCGCCGTTGCGAGAGTTTTCATCAAGCCGGGCAAGGGGCAGTTCGTGGTGAACGGCAAGCCGGTGGACCAGTTCTTCGGCCGCGAGACCGGCCGCATGGTGGTGCGCCAGCCGCTCGAGCTCACCAAGAGCGCGGCGAGCTTCGACATCATGGTGAACGTCTATGGCGGCGGCGAGAGCGGTCAGGCGGGCGCCGTGCGCCACGGCATTTCGCGCGCCCTGATCGAGTATGATGCGGCCTTGAAGCCACAGTTGAGCGCGGCCGGGCTGGTAACGCGCGACGCGCGCGAAGTGGAGCGAAAGAAGGTCGGCCTGCACAAGGCGCGGCGGCGCAAGCAGTACTCGAAACGGTAAGCGAAAGCAATCCGGAAAAAAAGCCGCCTGCGGGCGGCTTTTTCATTTTTGGGACCGGTCATGAAGGTGAAGGTCGGAATCGTCGGCGGTACGGGATACACGGGAGTGGAGCTGCTGCGGCTGCTCGGCCAGCACCCGGACGCCGAGTTGAAGGTGATTACCTCGCGCAAAGAGGCGGGAATGCCCGTGGCGGCGATGTTCCCCAGCCTGCGCGGACGCGTCGACCTTGCCTTTACCGAGCCCAAGGGCGAGACGCTGCGCGGCTGCGATGTCGTGTTCTTCGCCACCCCCAACGGCGTCGCCATGGGTGAGGCGCGCGCGCTGCTTGACCACGGCGCGCGGGTCATCGACCTGTCCGCGGACTTCCGCCTGAAGGACGTGGTGGAGTGGGAGCGCTGGTACAAGGTCAAGCATGCGTCGCCCGAGCTGGTGACGGAGGCGGTCTACGGCCTGCCGGAGGTGAACCGCGAGCGCATCGCGGGCGCCCGGCTGGTCGCCAATCCGGGTTGCTATCCCACCGCCACCCAGCTTGGATTCCTGCCGCTCGCCGAGGCAGGGGTGGTCGACCTTGACCACCTCATCGCCGATGCCAAATCGGGGGTCAGCGGGGCCGGGCGCAAGGCCGAGCTGAACCTCACCTTCTCCGAGGCCTCCGACAACTTCGCCGCGTACAACGTGCCGGGCCACCGGCATTGGCCCGAGATCCGGCAGGGCCTGGCGCAAGCCGCAAGGCGTGAAGTGGGACTGGTGTTCACTACCCACCTGCTGCCCATCATCCGCGGCATTCACGCGACGCTGTACGCGCGCATCACCAAGGAGGTCGACTTCCAGTCGCTGTTCGAAAAGCGCTACGCGCGCGAGCCGTTCGTCGACGTCATGCCTTCGGGCAGCCATCCCGATACCCGCTCGGTGCGCGCGGCCAATATGTGCCGCATTGCCGTGCATCGCCCACCGGAAGCGAGCAAGGGTTCGAGCACCCTGGTCGTGCTGTCCGTGATCGACAACCTGGTCAAGGGCGCTGCCGGGCAGGCGGTGCAGAACATGAACCTGATGTTCGCGCTGCCGGAAACCTCCGGCCTGATGCAGGTTCCGGTGGTGCCGTGATCCGCGACGTCACCGGTCGCTGGGCGAAGGTGCGGCGCCGCTTCGGGATTGCCGCGCCGCGTGTCGAAATTCACACCCAGATTCCCTGGTACTGGCGCTGGGTGGGCTTCGCCGTGCTGCTGGGCATCGCCGGGGCCTCGGCCGCCTGGATCTACGATGCCGGCCGCCGCTTTGCGGGCTTTGACCACAGCGAGGTACAGCAGCAGCTGTTCCGGGTGCAGGCCCAGCTGGACGACGCGCGTAGCGAGCTCGCGCGGGTGCGGGCCATCGCCAACGCGGCCGACAGCCGCGTAGCCATAGAGCGCACGGCCCAGCAGAAGCTCGCGCAGCAGATTCGCGCCCTCGAGCAGGAAAACGCCAAGGTGCGCGAGGAGCTCGCCACTCTGGAGAGCATGTTTTCGTCGGAAGCGCGCAGCGCGAACGCCCTGGCCATTCACCGGTTTTCGGTCGAGCCCGATGTGCTCCCCGGCGAGTACCGCTACCACCTGCTTCTGGTGGGTCCGAGCTCGCGCCGGGAGCGGGATTTCAACGGGCGCCTGGAGCTGGTCGTCAGCCTGCAGGAAGGCGGCCAGAATGTTATGATGAGTTTCCCCGAGCAGAAGGACGCCGGGGCAGCTGCTTTTCGATTGGCTTTCAAGTACTTCCGCAGGGTCGAGGGCACGTTCCGGGTTAGCCCGAAGGCCAAGGTGGAAAGCGTGCAGGTGAAGGTGTTCGAGACGGGCTCCAGCGAGCCGCGCGCAACGCACGCCGTGGCCCTGTAGCATGTCCAAGTCGTGGGGGCCTATAAGGGAGCGGAGCATGTTCAACAAGACGAGCAAGCCGCAGAACCGTATCGACAGCCTCATCGGCGCCACCACGCGCATCGAGGGCAACGTAATTTTCTCCGGCGGTCTGCGCGTGGACGGCATGGTGCGCGGCAACGTCGCCTCGGCCGCCGAGCAGCCAGGAACCCTCGTGGTGTCTGCGGAGGCGCGCATCGATGGCGAGGTGCAGGCGGCCCATATCGTGGTGAACGGCTGCATCAACGGCCCGGTACATGCCACCGAGACCCTCGAACTCCAGGCAGGGTCGAAGGTCAAAGGGGATGTCTTCTACAAGAGCATAGAGATTCACCAGGGCGCCGTGGTCGAAGGGCGCCTCGTGCACCACCCCGCCGAAATGAAGGGCGTAGAGCTGAAGCTCGCGTCGGGCGGATAACCAGGAGCTTAGCGATGGATGCAGTAACCGAGATGCCTGTACCGCTGTCCTTCAGCGACAGCGCCGCCAACAAGGTGAAGCAACTGATCGAGGAGGAAGGCAATCCCGAGCTGAAGCTGCGGGTATTCGTCAGCGGCGGCGGCTGCTCGGGCTTCCAATACGGCTTCACCTTCGACGAGGTGCAGAACGAGGACGACGCCGTGATGGAGAAAAACGGCGTGCGCCTGCTGATCGACCCGATGAGCTACCAGTACCTGACCGGTGCCGAGATCGACTATAGCGAAGGCCTGGAAGGCGCCCAGTTCGTCATCAAGAACCCGAACGCCCAGAGCACCTGCGGCTGCGGGTCGTCCTTCTCAGTTTAGAAGAAGCTCGCCTGATGAAGAAAAGGGGCCTCACGGCCCCTTTTTTTATTCCAGCGATGCGAGGTTGGTGTTGGCGAGGAGCTCGAGCCGCACGATGAGCGGCGCGGCATGGGCGCGAAACGCGGCAAGCTCCTGCGGCGCGACCGGCAGCGCGGCAGGCATGGCGATGGAGAACGGATTGCGCGCCCTGCCGGAGATGCGGAACTCGTAGTGCAGATGCGGGCCGGTGGCCCAGCCGGTCTGCCCCACGAAGCCGATGGTGTCGTTCTGCGAGATGCGCTCGCCGCGCCGCACCGCGATGCGGTTGAGGTGCGCGTAGACGGTGGTGTAGGCGCCGTGGTGGCGCAGGATCACCACCTTGCCGTAGCCGCCGCGCAGCCCGGCGAAGTCCACGACGGCGTCGCCCACTGCGCGCACCCTCGTACCCAGGGGTGCTGCGTAGTCGATGCCTTCATGGGCGCGCCATACGCGCGCGATCGGGTGCCGGCGCATGCCGAAGCCCGAGCTGACCCTGGAAAACTCCAGGGGGGAGCGCAGGAAAGCCTTGCGCAGGTTCTGGCCGTTGGGCGCGTAGTAGCTGTTGCCGTAGTGCACCGCACGGAGCGTGCGGTCCTGGGTGATGAACTCGGCCGCGAGCACTCGACCGCCCCGCACCGGCCGGCCGGCGAGGTGGTGCAGCTCGTAGATGACCTTGAACTGATCGCGCTTGCGCAGGTCGCGGTGGAAATCGATGTCGCCGCCGAACACATCGGCGAGCTGCATGGCCACACCGTCCGGGATGCCGGCGGCATCGGTGGCGGCGAAAAGCGAGGTCTGGATGACTCCCGACTTCATCGCCACCTGGGTGTAGAGCGCGGCGCGCTCTTCCGATACGCCGTAGCCCTCGTCCCGCGGGGCGATCTGCACCAGCGTGTCGCGACCGGTGAGGAAGCTGATGGACAGTGGCTTGCCTTCGGCGGTCACGTCGGCGGTGACGTGGTATCCGGGGCGCAGGGCCTGCAGCGCGCGCAGACGCGCGAGCACCTTGACCTCTGCCTCGCCGATGCCCAGGCGGGACAGGAATGCAGGGATGGTGTCGCCGCGCTGGAACCGTTCCTCGCGGATGTAGGACTCCGGGGCAGGCAGCAGCGCCTCGACCGGAATCGGCAGCGTCTCGACGGTGGCGGTGCGATTCAGCAGCACCTCGACGTCGGTGGAAGGCGCGATGGTGGCGAACGCCGCGACCGCGCCGGTAGCGGCCAGCAGGGCGATGACGGCGATGCGGGCGGCGAGCCGGCCCATGGTTCGGCTAGAATCCTTTGTTATTCAGAAGCCTGGGCAGTCTAGCAAACAACCCGGTTGCGGGAAATCCAAAATGTCACCGTTCACCCAGGCCATTGAGACCATTCGTCGGGGGTGCGACGAGCTGATTGTCGAGGAAGAGCTCGTCCGCAAGCTCGCCACCGGCCGCACGCTGCGGATCAAGCTGGGCCTGGACCCGACCGCGCCCGACCTGCACCTCGGCCACACCGTGGTAATCAACAAGTTGCGCCACTTTCAGGAGCTTGGCCACCAGGTGCAGTTCCTGATCGGCGACTTCACCGGGCTGATCGGCGACCCGACGGGCAAGAACCAGACACGCCCGCCGCTCTCGCGCGAACAGATTCTTGCGAATGCCCACACTTACCGCGAGCAGGTGTTCAAGATCCTGGACCCGGCCAAGACGCAGATCATGTTCAATTCCGAGTGGTCCGACAAGCTGGGCGCCGAGGGGATGATCCGGCTTGCCTCGCGCTACACCGTGGCGCGCCTGCTCGAGCGGGACGACTTCTCCAGGCGCATGAGCCAGCACCAGCCGATCGCGGTGCACGAGCTGCTTTACCCGCTGATGCAGGGCTACGACTCGGTGGCAATGCAGGCGGACGTCGAGCTCGGCGGCACCGACCAGAAATTCAACCTGCTGGTCGGAAGGGAGCTGCAAAAGCAGTTCGGCCAGGAGCCGCAGATCATCCTCACCATGCCGCTTCTCGAGGGGCTCGACGGGAAGGAAAAGATGTCCAAGTCGCTCGGCAACTATGTCGGCATTGCCGAGCCGCCGCGCGAGATCTTCGGCAAGCTGATGTCCATTTCCGACGACCTGATGTGGCGCTACATCGAGCTGCTGTCCTTCGAGCCGCTCGCCACGGTGCAAAGGTGGAAAGCCGAGGCGGCCGCCGGCGCCAATCCGCGCGACATCAAGGCGCGCTTCGCCAGGGAGATCGTCGCCCGCTTCCACAGCGAGGCGGCTGCCGCGGGGGCGGAAACCGAGTTCGCCGAGCGCTTCCGCGACAAGGCGCTGCCGCAGGACATGCCCGAGGTGACGGTCAGCGCGCCCGCGGGCGGCATCCCGGTGGGCCAGCTGCTGAAGCAGGCGGGCCTCACGCCGAGCGCGTCGGAAGCGCAGCGCATGATCGAGCAGGGCGGCGTGAAGCTCGACGGGGAGCGCGTGTCGGACAAGGCGCTGAAGCTCGTGCCGCCGCGCACCGTGACGGCCCAGGTGGGCAAACGCAAGTTCGCGCGCATCACGGTCAAGTGACCTACGAGGTCTATGCCATCAAGTACGCGCACCATGAAAGGCGCGCGAGCCACAACTTCATCGGCGGCGACCCGCACGACGGGCCGATGCCGCTGGATTATTTCGTCTGGCTGGTGCGCGGGCAGGGGCGCGAGCTGGTGGTGGACACCGGGTTTTCCGCCGCCATGGCGGCCAAGCGCGGCCGCCGGCACCTGCGTTGCCCGAGCGAAGGCCTGGCGCTTCTGGGCGTGGACGCGCGGCAGGTGCGCGACGTGGTCGTCACGCACCTGCATTACGACCACGTGGGGGGCTTCGAGCTCTTCCCGCGCGCCACCTTCCATGTGCAGGAGCGCGAGATGCGCTACGCCACCGGCCGCTACATGTGCCAGGAGTGTTTCCGCGGGGCGTTCGAGGCGGAAGACGTGGTGGGCATGGTGCGGCGCGTCTACGACGGGCGTGTTCAGTTCCACGATGGCGACGCCGAGCTTGCCCCCGGCGTATCGGTGCACCTCATCGGCGGCCACACCATGGGCTTGCAGGTGGTGCGCGTGGCGACCCGCCGCGGCGCGGTGGTGCTCGCCTCCGATGCCAGCCATTTCTACGCCAACATGGAGCAGGTGCGCCCTTTCCCCATCGTCTGGTCGGTGGCCGAGATGGTCGACGGCTACCGGCGGCTGCGCGAGCTGGCCGAATCCCCCGCGCACATCATCCCCGGACACGACCCGCTGGTGCTGCAGCGCTACCCGCCGCCTTCGCGCGAGCTGGAAGGGGTCGTCGCGCGCCTCGACTGAGCCGGGCTCGTTGACACCCGCGCGGACCTGCTCCTAACATCGACTCCCTTCGAGAAAGGACCGGTCCCCCATGAAAAAGGCTTTAGTCGCCGCGACGATCGCGGCATTCGGCTTCAGCGCCCAAGCCCATGCGCAGGCACCGGCCGGCGGCGTGAAGAACCTGAAGATGCAGTCCACCTGGCCGGCGAGCCTCACGCTGCAGGACAATTTCCGCTTCTTCACCGAGCGGGTCGACAAGCTGACTTCCGGGCAGCTGAAGATCGAGCCGCTCGCCGCGGGCCAGGTGGTGCCCGCATTCGAGATCCTGGACGCGACGCACAAGAAAGTCATCGACGGCGGCCACGGCGTCTCCTACTACTGGGTGGGCAAGAGCAAGGCAGCGACGCTGTTCTCCTCCACGCCGGCCGGCCCGTTCGGCATGGACCAGATCGACTTCATGGGCTGGCTCTATGAAGGCGGCGGCCTCGACCTGTGGTGGGACTTCTACACGAAGGAGCTGAAGCTCAACGTCATCTCCTTCCCGATCCTGCCCGCCGGGCCGCAGGCGTTCGGCTGGTTCAAGCGTCCGATCAAGAACCTCGCCGACTTCAAGGGCATGAAATGCCGCCAGACCGGCATCGTGGCCGAGATATTCCAGAAGATGGGCATGACGACGGTCAACATGCCCGGTGGCGAGATCATCCCCTCGGCGCAGCGCGGCGTGATCGACTGCGCCGAGTGGGTCGGCGGCATCGAGGACCTGCGCCTCGGATTGCCGCAGGCATTCCGGTTTCACTATGTGCCGGGCATGCACGAGCCGAGCGTGATCGGCGAGCTCATGATCAACACCGAGGTGTGGAAAGGCCTCGCGCCGCAGCACCAGGAGTCGGTGCGCTCCGCGACGGTGGAGACCTTCCTGCGCTGGTGGGCCAAGTGGCAGAAGCAGAACGCCGATGCGCTGGTCGAGATGCAGACCAAGCACGGCACGCAGATCCTGCGCACGCCGCCCGACATCCTGATCGCCTTCCTGAGGACCTGGGACGAGATGGCGAAGGAGGAATCGGCCAAGAGCCCGTTCTTCAAGCGGGTGCTCGACTCGCAGCGCGAGTATGCGTCCAAGGTGGTGCCGGCCAAGCGCTTCATGACGCCGCCGTATTCCTTCGCCGCGAACTACTACTGGCCCGAAGACGTGAGAAAGCTGTCTGCGAAGGCCAAAGCCAAGGCCAAGTGAGCTCTCAAAGGGCGGCCTCGGCCGCCCTTTCTTATTCCCGTTGACCGACTAGGGGCTTGCCGTGTAGTCTGCCTTTCGCCTTGCGAAACCACGACTGAGGAGGAGGGGTTAGCCATGAGGCCATTCGCTCGTTCATTGCTCGCGTTTGCGTGCGCATCCGTGCTCGCGACCGGAGTGCAGGCGCAGGAGAAGGTCAATCTCAAGATGCAGGCCACCTGGCCTGCCAGCCTGACGCTGTACGAAAACTTCCTGTACTTCGCCGAGCGGCTCGGGAAGATCTCGAACGGCCAGCTCACGGTCACCACGATGCCGGCGGGCCAGGTCGTGCCGGCGTTCGAGGTGCTCGATGCCTCGCACAAGAAAGTCCTCGACGGCGCGCATGCCTGGTCGGGCTACTGGACCGGCAAGAGCAAAACCGCGATTTTGTTCACCGGTGGTCCCGGCGGCACTTTCGGCATGGACATGATCGACGCCATCGGCTGGATGCACCACGGCGGCGGGATCGACCTGGCGCAGGAGTTCTTCCAGAAAGAGCTGAAGCTGAATCTTTTCTGGTATCCCATCCTGCCGTCGGGCCCGCAGGCCTTCGGCTGGTTCAAACGCCCGGTGAAGAACCTGGCGGACTTCAAAGGCATGAAGTGCCGGCAGACCGGGCTCGCGGCCGAGGTCTGGCAGCGCATGGGCATGACCACGGTGAACATGCCGGGCGGCGAGATCATCCCGTCGGCGCAGCGCGGCGTGATCGACTGCGCCGAATGGGTCGGCGGGGTCGAGGACCTGCGCCTGGGCTTCCAGAACGTCTGGAAGTACCACTACACCCCGGGCATGCACGAGAACGTCACCATCGGCGAGGTCGTGTTCAACCAGGATGTGTGGAAGAGTCTCTCCACCCAGCACCAGGAGATGATCAAGAGCGTCGCCAGCGAAACGTTCCTCATCTGGTGGGCGAAATGGCAGAAGCAGAACGCCGAGGCGCTGGTAGAGCTCCAGCAGAAGCACGGCGTGCGCATCCTGCGCACGCCACCCGACATCCTGATCGGCTTCCTGAGGGAGTGGGACAAGCTTGCCGCCGAAGAAGGCGCCAAGAACCCCTTCTTCAAGAGGGTGCATGACTCGCAGCGCAAGTACGCGTCGGTGGTGGTTCCGGCCAAGCGGTTCTATTTCCCGCCCTATTCTTTCGCGGCGAACTATTACTTCCCGGAGAGTGCCCAGAAGGGTGCGGCAAAGAACAAGTAAATGAGCATGTGCTAAACGGGGGCGGTCATCCGCCCCCGTTTAGTTTGGAGGGGATGCAAGGCATGGCTGAGCCGTCCACGGGCCTCGTCAAGACGGTCCGCGTCATCGACAAGTTCACGGACATCACCGGCACGTGGGTCGCTTGGCTCAATATGCCGCTGGTCGTGGCCGTCGCCTACGAGGTGTTCTCGCGCTACCTGTTCAATGCGCCGACCATCTGGTCGTACGACATCACCTACATGCTATACGGCACCATCTTCATGCTGGGCGCGGCGTACGCCCTGCATAAAGGTGCGCACATCCGCACCGACTTCTTTTTCGAGAAGTGGTCGGTGCGCACCAAGGGCATGATCGACTCGACGGCCTACCTCGTGTTCTTCTTTCCCTCGCTCATCGTGTTCCTTTGGGTAAGCTGGGGCGAGGGCTGGTATGCGTTCACCATCGGCGAGGTGTCGGAACAGACGCCGTGGCGGCCGATCCTGTGGCCCTACAAGATGGTCATTCCGCTGGCCGTGCTGCTGCTTCTGATCCAGGGCGTGTCCGAAGTCATCAAGAGCGTGTGGGCGGCGCGCACCGGCATCGAGCTCGAGCACAAGGAGAAGATCGAGGTATGAGCGGCCTGGTGCTGGTCGGCATGCTGATGCTGCTCGTGATGATCTTCGCGATCTTCATCGGCTTTCCGATCTCGTTCACGCTGCTGTTCCTGGCGCTGACCTTCGGCTACTTCGGGCTGAGCGAAACGGTGTTCAGCCTGGCTTACTTCCAGACCATCGGCATGATGAAGGAGGAGCTGCTCGCCGCGGTGCCGCTGTTCATCCTGATGGGCTTCATCACCGAGCAGGCCGGGCTGATGGAGCGGCTGTTTTCCGCCTTTCGCATGCTGCTTGCACCGGTGCGCGGCGCGCTGTTCCTGGTCGTCATCGTCACTTCGGCGGTGTTCGCCATGGCCACCGGCATCGTGGGCGCGGCAGTGACGGTGCTGGGCATCATGGCCGCGCCGATCATGATCAAGACCGGCTACGACGCCAAGCTATCCGCAGGCGCCATCACGGCGGGCGGCACGCTGGGCATCCTTATCCCGCCTTCGGTCATGCTGATCGTGATGGGCCCGGTGCTCGGCATCTCCGTGGCCGATCTTTATGCCGCCGCCCTGGGCCCCGGCTTCCTGCTCGCCAGCATCTATCTGATCTACCTGTTCGGCCGGGCGTTCCTGAACCCGAAGCTCGGGCCGCCCGTACCCAAGGAGGACCGCGTCGGCAGCGCATACCTCATCATTCGCGAGGTGGTGGTCGGGGTGGTGCCGCTGCTCGGCCTCATCGCCGCCACCCTAGGCTCGATCTTGGCCGGCCTGGCGACCCCGACCGAGGCCTCGGGCATCGGCTCGCTCGGCGCGCTCGTTCTGGCTGCTGCCTACCGCAAGCTGACCTACGCCGGCCTCAAGCGCGCCGTGCTCAGCGCTACGGCGACCTCCAGCATGGTGCTGCTGCTCGCCGTGACTTCGAACATCTTCGGCGCAGTGTTCGCGCGGATGGGAAGCGCCAACTGGATCACCGAGAGCCTGCTCGCAATGCCCGTGCCGCCGGTGCTCATGCTGGTGATGGTGGTCGTGCTCATCTTCCTGCTGGGCTGGCCGTTCGAGTGGCCGGCGGTCATCCTGGTATTCCTGCCGATTTTTTACCCGGTGATGGACGGCCTGAAGCCCGCGCTCGCCACTTCGCTCGACGTCCCGATCGACATGCTGATGGTCTGGTTCGGCACGCTGGTGGCGGTGACGCTGCAGACCGCCTATCTCTCGCCGCCGGTCGCGATGTCGGCGTATTACCTGCGCCAGGTGGTGCGCGAGTGGTCGCTGCTCACCATCTACAAGGGCATGTTCGAGTTCATGAGCCTGCAGGTCATCGCGATCGCGCTGCTGATCATCTTCCCGTCCATCGCGATCTGGCTGCCCGCGTACCTGAACGCGGAAGCGCGCGCCGTGCGCACCGAGCAGGTCGAGGACGGCGTATCGCTGGAGGACTACCAGCAGCCCGGCGGCTACGGCGAAGCGCTGCGCGAGGCGCTCGAGGAGGAAGGCAAGGAAGGCCAAGATCAGCAGGAGGAGGAGGGCGAGGCAGACAGCCTAGAAAAAGACGAACTGTCGAACACCAAGAAATAGCTGTACGCCCAGATCCTGGAGCCGGGCCGTCGGATGAAAATCCGGCCCGGCCCTTTTTTTTTGCTATAACGGCCGGCGTGAGCTTCGATTTCGACGCGCCGGTCGAGCGCCGCGGCACGTGGAGCACGCGCTGGGACCGCTACGCGGGGCGCGACGTGATTCCGCTGTGGGTGGCCGACAGCGACTTTCGCGCGCCGCCGGCGGTGCTGGCGGCGCTCGCCGCCCGCGTGAAGCACGGCGTTTTCGGCTATACGACGCCGCCCGAGGCGCTGCGCGCGGCGCTTGTCGAGCGCATGGAGCGGCGCTACGGCTGGCGCATCGAGCCTTCTTGGATCGTGTTCCTTCCCGGCGTGGTGCCCGGGCTGCACCTGGCCGCGCGCAAGCTGGTGCCGGCCGAGGGCCATATCCTGGCGCCCACGCCGGTGTACCAGCACCTGACGCGGGCCGCCGAGCTCGCGCCGCGCGCGCACACCGCCATCCCGCTGGTGCTGCAGGGCGGGCGATGGCTTTTCGACGAAGATCGGCTGCGAGGCGCCCTGCGGCCGGAAAGCCGCCTGTTTTTCCTCTGCAATCCGCAGAATCCCGGCGGCACCGTATTTCGCCGCGAGGAGCTGGAGCGCCTCGCCGCGCTGACGCGCGACCTCGTCATCGTTTCCGATGAGATCCATTGCGACCTGGTGCTGGACCCGGGCAGGCGGCACGTGCCGATCGCAAGCTTGGCGCCCGAGGTGTCGTGCCGCACGGTGACGCTGATGTCGGCGAGCAAGACCTTCAACTTTCCTTCGTCCGGCTGCGCCTGGGCGATCATCGAAGACGAGGCGCTGCGCCGGGCGTTCGCCGCGGACGTGAACGCGCACGTGCTGCATTCGCCTTCGGTGTTCGGCTACGAGGCGACGCTCGCGGCATTCCGCGACGGCGATGCCTGGCTGCGGGCGCAGCTGGACTACCTGCGCGGCAACCGCGACCTGGTCGAAGCCTCGGTCGGCCTGCCGACGGCGCACGCGGAAGCCACGTACCTGGCCTGGATCGATTGCGCTTCCCTGGGGAAAGACCCTTACGCGCATTTCCTCGAGCGCGGCGTGGCGCTTTCGCCGGGCGCGCAGTTCGGGGCGCCGCAGTTCGTGCGGCTCAATTTCGCGACGCAGCGCGCGCGCCTCGCCGAGGCCTTGCACCGGATGGGCGCGGCGGCAGAACGTCCCGCGCCGCGGTAGCTTCCGGCTGCCGTTCGGCGGCGGGAACCACCGCCTGCGCGCCCTTGCCCGAGCCCACGCCCTTGCCCGAGCCATTGGTGCGTAGCGCGAGCGCGGCGTGCAGGATGCGCTCGAGGTGCGGGTCGCGCACGCCGACCGTCTGCATGTGCTCGATGGTATTGCGGATGTAGTCGACGCACAGGCCGCGCTGGCCCATGCCCTGCGCCACCAGGCGAGCACGGCCGTGAAGGTCGAGCTCGCGAACGTAGGCGGGATGCGCTGGATCGGCCAGGAAGGCGAGCGCGCTCACCCGGCGCCCCGAGCGCAGCTGCACCTCGACCAGCCGCGGGGCATACACGCGCCGAGGCATCTCGCGCTGCCATAGCCGCCACAATGCGGCTCGCACGCGCCGCGCATCGACGCGAAAGGCCATGCCCCAGCAGGAGCCGCCTCGGCACAGCCCCATGACCAGCCCGGGCTTGCGCCGGGTGCCGCGATAGCGCGTGGACAGGATGCACAACGCCCGGTGATAGCCATACAGGCGCCCGGGCGCCTGTTGCTTGTAAGAGAACCCGGGCGACCACATGAGCGAGCCATACCCGAATATCCAAAGATCGCCCTTGGGCAGTTGTGCGAGAAAGTGCTCGAGGTCCACGCCTTCAACCTAACGCAGCACGCACCTCGGCGGCTGACGCGATTTCGCCGCCCGCCTGCTCAATCGCGCGCCGACCGGCGCGCACCCACTCGAGGTTCGACCGCTGCGAGCCGAACGGTGCGTCTTCCAGGCCCACGCGCAGGTGGCCGCCGCGCTCTACCGCAAGTCGTGCCACCTTCAGGATGTCCACGGCCAGCCCGGCGGCCATCCAGGGCGCCCCGGGCGCCTCGTCGGCAAGCAGGCGCAGATAAGCGTCCAGGGCATAGGGACTCGGCGGGAAGCCGAAGCGCAGCCCTTCGGTGAACATGAAGCGGTACACGGGTTGCGGCACGCCGGCAATCTCGCGGGCGAGTGCCGCGCCCAGCCGCAGAAAGCCTGCCTCGTAGATGGCATAGCCCGGATGGAAGCCGAAGCGGCCGGCGAGCGCAAGGCCGTGACGTACGTGCTCGTCGGGATTCAGGTACACGGCCGCAAAGCGCTGTCCCGCGCTCATTTCGACGCGGGCGAAAGGGATCGTCGGGTAGACGATGCAGTCGATGGCTTCCCGGATGCCTTCGATGATGCGGGCGTATCGTTCGGCCGAATCGTCCTGTCGCCCGCTGTGCTCGTCGTAAGCGTGCACGTGCACGATGGCCGCGCCCTCACGCGCGCAGGCGATGCCTTCGGCCACGATGTCGGCGCTACGCACCGGAATGCCGGGCTGTCGCGCCTTGCCCCAGGGGCCGTTAAGCGCGACTTCCAGCCAAGTCTTGTGCATGCCGCCAGCATATAAAATCGGCGCGATGTCCGCACGCCGTCCGCCTCTCGTCGGGCGCTACACCGCAGAAGAGCTCGCACTTGCCGGGCGCAACCATGGCATGCCGCTGGAGGCGTTGCGCTACGACATCACGCCGGCTGGGCTGCACTACCTGCTCATCCACTTCGACATCCCGCCCGAGACCGAGGCGCCGCTGAAGCTCGGGGGCCGGGTGAAGGCGCCTTTTCAAATCGACCTGGCGGCGCTCAAGGGCCTGGCGTCGCGCACGCTGCGCGTCACCCTGGAATGCGCGGGCAACGGCCGGGCACAGCTCTCGCCGCGCTATCCCTCCGTGCCGTGGGTCGAGGAGGGCGTGTCCACGGCCCAGTGGACCGGCGTGCCGCTACGCCTGCTTCTCGAGCGCGCAGGACTCGAAGGCAACGTCCAGGACATCGTGTTTCGCGGCGCCGACCGCGGCTTCGATCGCGGCGTCGAGCACGAGTTCGCCCGCAGTCTGGCGCCAGACGATGCGATGGGCGAGGAAGTGCTGGTTGCCTATGCCATGAACGGCGCGCCGCTGCTTCCGCAGCACGGCGCGCCTTTGCGCCTGGTGGTGCCGGGCTGGTACGGCATGGCGAGCGTGAAGTGGCTGCGCGAGATCGAGGCGATCGACCAGCCGTTCGACGGCCTGCAGCAGGCCTCCAGCTACCATTTCCGCAGCGCCCCCGGCGAGAAGGGCGAGCCGTGCCGGCGCATGCGGGTAAACTCGCTGATGGCGCCGCCGGGCATTCCCGATTTCTATGGCCGCCGCCGCACGGTGCCCCCCGGCCCCAGGGAGATCGCCGGGCGCGCCTGGTCCGGAGCGGCGCCCGTCGTCCAGGTCGAGTTTTCCGACAATGGCGCATGGCGAAAAGCCGTCGTCGACCCGCCGCCCGGCCCTTACGCCTGGCAGGCTTGGCGGATCGCCTGGGAGGCGTCGCCGGGCGAGCACGAGCTCGCCTGCCGCGCAACCGATGCCCTGGGAAACCGCCAGCCGCTGCAGCCGCCCTGGGACCTGTCGGGATTCGGAAACAATGCGGTACAGCGCATCGCCGTCAACGTTGCGGTAAAGTAAATCCATGAACCGCAGAACTTTCCTAAAAGCCGGCTTTTCCGCATCCGCCGTCGCGTCGCTGCCTTGGCACGCGGCCTGGGCGAGCGGAGAGTGGCGCAGTTTCGAGGTCATCACCCGCGTGGAGCTGCAGCTGCCTGAAGGCGTGTCGCGCGTGTGGCTGCCGTTGCCGCTCGCGGCGGATACCGGATGGCAGCGGACCCTGGGCAACAGCTGGTCCGGCAACGCGGCGCGCACCGAGGTGCTTAACGACGGCAAGTACGGCGCGCGCATGCTTTACGCGGAGTGGTCAGCCCAGGTTTCCGAACCATACCTGGAGCTTGCCAGCCGCTTCGCAACCCGTGACCGCATGGTCGACCCGTCCGCGCCGGTGGCCCCCGCGCAGCGCCTGAGCGCCGGGCAGCGCGCCTTCTTCACCGCGCCCACGGAATACATACCGACCGACGGCATCGTGCGCAAGACCGCCCAAGGCATCGTGAAGGGCGCGCACACCGACGTGGACAAGGCGCGCGCGATCTACGAGTGGATCGTCGAGAACACGTTCCGCGACCCCAACGTGCGCGGCTGCGGCTGGGGCGACATCAAGTCGATGCTCGAGAGCGGCAACCTCGGCGGCAAGTGCGGCGACCTCAATGCCTTGTTCGTCGGGCTCGCCCGCTCGGTCGGCGTGCCGGCGCAGGATGTCTACGGACTGCGCGTCGCGCCTTCGGCGCACGGCTATCGCAGCCTCGGCGTGGGCACGCCCTCGGTGACGCGCGCCCAGCATTGCCGCGCGGAATTCTTCGCCGAAGGCCGCGGCTGGGTGCCGGTCGATCCGGCGGACGTGCGCAAGGTGGCGCTTGAGGAGCCCCCGGGCAAGCTGTCGCTCGACGACCCGAAGGTGGCGGCGGCCCGCAAGCGCCTGTTCGGCAACTGGGAAATGAACTGGCTGGCCTACAACACCGGCCACGACATCGCGCTGCCGCATTCCGATGGACCGAAGCTTCCGTATCTCATGTATCCGAATGGCGAGACCGGCGGCGAGCGGCTCGATTCGCTGGATCCCGAAGCGTTCAAGTACACCATTACGGCGCGCGAGCTGAAGGCTTGAAGCTCGGGTTCGCCCTGCTGCTGGCGCTCGCGCTGCCGGCGGCGGCGCAACCGCTCAAGCCCTGGAGCGGCGGGCCCACGCCTGCTCTCGAGCTGAGCGACGCCGACGGCAAGCCGCACCGGCTCGAGGACTACCGGGGACGGGCCGTGCTGGTGAACTTCTGGGCGACCTGGTGCGAGCCCTGCCGCGAAGAGATGCCCAGCATGGAGCGGCTGCGCGTGGCCCTGAGGGACAAGCCATTCGCCGTGCTGGCGGTCAACGTAGGCGAGAGCGGCCGCACGGCGCGCATGTTCGGCCAGAAAATGCAGCTCGGCTTTCCCCTGTTGCTCGACCGCGAGACCCGGGTGGCGCGCGCGTGGAGTGCGCGCGTGCTTCCGGCGAGCTTCGTGCTCGGGCCGCAGGGGGACATCCGCTACAGCTATTTCGGCGCCATCGACTGGGCGCGCGACGACGTGCGCCAGGCGATCGAGGACCTGCTCAAGTGAGATGGCTCGGATCCTTGCTTGCGCTTGCCTGCGCGAGCGCGGCGGCGCAGGAACCGCTGGCGCCGGCGCCGTTCATCACCACCCCGCAAGAGGTAGTGGTGCGGATGCTCGAGCTCGCGGGGACGCGGCCCGCGGACCTGGTCATGGACCTGGGCTCCGGCGATGGCCGCATCGTCATGGCGGCGGCCCAGAAGTTCGGCGCGCGCGGCGTGGGCATCGAGCTCGACGGCGCCCTCGTGGAGCAATCGCGGCAGCGCGCGCGCCAGGCGGGTCTCGCCGACCGCGTGTCATTCGTGCAGGACGACGTGCTGGCGGCGGACCTTTCGGCGGCCACCGTGGTGACGGTCTACCTCCTGCCGGGCCTGATCAACCAGCTGCAGCCGCGCTTCCTGGCGCAGCTGCGGCCGGGAACGCGCATCGTCTCCCACGCCTTTCGCATGACGGGCTGGGCCCCCGACCGTGCCGAAACCCTGCAGCTTGCGGCCCCGCATCCGGGGCAGGGGGATCAGAGCACGCTGTTACTCTGGGTAGTGCCGGCCGAGGCGCGCGGCCTGTGGAAAGGCCCCGGCAGCGAACTGCGCATCCATCAGAATTTCCAGCAGATCGAGCTGGAGGGGCGGCTTGCCGGTCGCACGCTGCAGGCGCCGCGGGCCTCGCTCCAAGGCCGCGACATCGCGCTCGAGGACGCCGCCGCGCGCTTTCGCGGCCGCATCCAAGGCGATCACCTCGTGGGCGAGCTGTCGTTGCCCGACCGGCGCCAGCCGCTGATGCTTACCCGGGCGCGCTAGGCGCGAAGCTAGAGCAGCTTGCCGGGATTCATCAGGCCGCCCGGGTCCAGCGTGCGCTTGAGCGCGCGCATCAGCTCGAGCTCGAGCGGATCCTTGTGGCGGCGGATTTCCTCGCGCTTGAGCTGGCCCAGCCCGTGCTCCGCAGAAATGGAGCCGCCGAGCGCTGCGACCGCGTCGTACACGATGCGGCTTACCTGGGCGCGCCGCGGCATCAGCGCCTCGGGGCCGACGTTGTAATGCAGATTGCCGTCGCCCACGTGCCCGAAGCAGAAAACCTCCACCTCGGGAAAGGCCGCAGCGAGAGCCTCGCCGGCGGTCTCCACGAACTGCGGGATGTGGGACACGGGCACCGAGATGTCGTGCTTCACGTTGGTGAACTGCGCCTCAGGGATGGTCTCGCGGATGCGCCACAGCGCCCTGGCCTGCTCGCCGCTCTGCGCAATCGCCGCATCGCGCAGCGCTCCCTGCTCGGCGCACTCGGCGAGCGCATCCTCCGAGCGCTCGCGCAGCAGCGCCGGCGCGCAGGCGTCGGCAAGCTCGACAAGCACGTACCACGGATGCGTCGCTGCCAGGGGATCCTGGGTACCGGGAGCATGCGCAAGGACGGCTTCCAG
>CBDDSA010000209.1:0-4716 GCA_965233185.1 uncultured bacterium | reverse complement strand
CTCGTGGGCCCGTATTCGCCCTTCAGCGATCCTTTCGGCGACCGCTTTTTCGAGGAGTCGCGCCTCGCGCACTTCTGCATGCGCGCGAAAGGCTACGAGCTCGTTCCCGCCGACAAGATCCAGCCCTCGCCCGAAGGCGCGCCTGCAGGCAAGCCGTAGCCCGGCCGGCGCGCCGCCCACGCCGCCTGCACCGCGCAGATCACGGCGTCCAGGAGGTCGCCGGCGCCTTCGTCCAACAGCGCCTTTTCTTTCGCCTCCAGCCTGATTCCCAGCGGCTTGCCCGCCTTCAAGGCCGTGAGGATGCGCCGGCGCACCGCCCTGCGCGCCGGCGTCTGCTCGGCCCGGGCATCGGCCTTGTACGAATCCCGGATGCCGAGCTGCTTGCGCACCAGCAGTCCGGGATACGCCTCGAGCGCCACCCGCGAAACCGTGCCTTCCCTCAAGCCCGGCAGGTGGAGCCCGGCGTCGAGCAGCCTTCGCGCGCCTTCGTGGAACATGAGGGCGACCGGCGGATTGACGAGCTTCATCGGGCTGGACGAGCCGGCAGGCAGGTCGGTGGCGCGATGCGCGTACTTGCGCCCGACCGGCCGCGAGGCGCGATAGGCGTCCAGCACCCGGCGCAGCTCGAGCCGGCTGAGCGAAGCGCAATGCCGGACCAGCGCCGGCCAGACCGCAGGCCAGCCCAGGTCGCGCACCAGCTCGCGCGGCAGGCTGAACGGAAAATCGAAGCCGCCGATCCACGGGCCGGGGCGTTGCAGGAACGCTTCGAAGGCCCCGAACGATTGGAGCTTTTCGACCTCGGTTACCCGAAGAACATTTTTCTCAAAAACACCGCATGCCACGGTGATTGGCTTCGCGGCGCGCGGTGCGCAGGTGAAGTCGACCCCGTAGATCCTCACCGCGCGATGGCGTCGTAACCGCGGCCGGTGAGTTGCAGCAGGCAAAAGCCGTTGCCGAAGGGATCGGCGAGCAGCGCGAGGCGACCGTAGGCGTGCTCGCGCGCTTCCTGCTCCAGCGTCGCGCCGGCGGCGCGCGCGCGGGCAATCGCGTCGCCGATGTCCTCCACCACGAAATCCAGGTGCACCGGCGTCCAGTGGCGCGCGAAGTCGCGCTTGCCGGTTGCGGCGGGTGAAATGCCGCTGCCCGCCGGCTTGGGCAGCAGGTAGATGGGCGCGCTGCCGCCGACCAGCTCGAGCCAGTCGCCGAAATGCCGGCCGACTTTCAGCCCCAGGCCGTCGCAATAGAACGCGCGCGCCTTGTCGAGATCGTCGACGTCGATATTGACGAGCAGGTTCACGCCGTGACTTTGACCGGCGGCGCCTGGCGGAGGGTCTGCATCACCACGCAATAGCGCTCGGTGAGCTCGATCAGCTTGCGCTTTTGCTCGTCGCTCGCATCGGTGTCGAGCTCGAAGCGCAGCCGGATCTCGCGCAGGCCCACCGGCGCGTCCTTCGCTACCCCCAGGGTGCCGCGAAAGTCGAGATCGCCCTCGGCGAACAGCCTTGCATCGCGCAGCTCGATGTTCAGCGCGGTGGCCACGGCCTTCAGGGTCACGCCCGCGCACGCCACCAGCGCCTCGAGCAGCATGTCGCCCGAGCAGGCCTGCTGCCCGCTGCCGCCGCTCGCCGGATGCAGTCCGGCCTCGACCAGCGCCTTGCCGGTGTCGACCCGGCAGGCGATGCCTTCGCCGATGCGCCCTTCGGCGCGCAGCGTGACCACCGCGGCGTCCGGCTGCTTGCGGTAGCGATCCTTGAGCGGGGCCTGCATCGCCCGCAGGTCATCGGCGTTCATGACATGTCTCCTGGGAGTTTAAGGTTGTGGATGCGGCCGAAGCCGGCGACGAAGCGCGCGTCGCGCGGCACGATCTTCCAGAAGGAGAAGTCGGCCAGCTGGAAGTTGATGGCCTGCTCCGGAAAGCGTTGCAGCCATGCATCTTTCGGGCCGTCGGAAAGCTGGGCTGCTTCCCCTCTTATGGTGACGCGCATCAGCGTGAACGGGTCGGCACGCCGGTCGTCGGTCTGGGCGATCGACAGCGCGACGCGCGGGTCCTTCAGCATGTCCTGCGTGTGCCAGGCGAGGCGGCTCACGTGCACGTAGAAGGCGCTGAACGAGGCCTCGGCGAGGTACAGCGTCATCGAGGCCATGGGCGCGCCGCCGCGCAAGGTGGCGAGGTGCGCCACCCGCTCGTTGCGGATCAGGTGGGCGAGCGCTGCTCGCGTATCGGCGTCCACGCGAGCCATTGTAGTATTCTCGCCGGCTCATGCGATACGAGCTCATGGTCGGCCTGCGCTACACGCGGGCCAAGCGCCGCAACCGCTTCATCAGCTTCATCGCCCTGATTTCCATGGCCGGCATCGCCCTCGGCGTCAGCGTGCTGATCGTGGTGCTTTCGGTGATGAACGGCTTCCAGACGGAAGTGCGTACCCGCATCCTGGGCGTCGCCTCGCACCTGCAGATCAGCGGCGCCACCGGCACGCTCGACGACTGGCAGTCGGTGGCGCGCCTCGCAAGCGCGCATCCGCGGGTGGTGGCCGCCGCGCCGTACGTGCAGGCGCAAGGCATGCTGAGCTCCGATCGCGGCGCGCGTGGCGTCGCGGTGCGCGGGGTGCTGCCGCAGGCCGAGGAGCAGGTCGCCGATTTCGCGAAGCACATGGTAAGCGGCTCGGTGGATGCGCTGCGCGCCGACGCCTTCGGCATCGTGCTGGGCGGCGACCTCGCGCGCGCGCTCGGCGTGCTGCCGGGCGACAAGATCGCGCTCATCGCGCCGCAAGGCATCGTCACGCCCGCCGGCGTGGTACCGCGGCTTAAGCAGTTCACGGTGGTGGGCACCTTCGACGTGGGCTTCAACGAGGCCGACGCCGGCCTGGCGCTGGTGCACCTGGACGACGCGCAGAAGCTCTACCAGCTGGGCGACAACGTCTCCGGCGTGCGCCTGAAGCTCGCGGACCTGTTCGAGGCGCGCCTGGTCGGCCGCGAGCTGATGGCGCAGATGCCGGATCTTTTCGCCTGGGACTGGAGCCGCAGCCACCCCAACCTGTTTCGCGCGGTGCAGATCGAAAAGCGCATGATGTTCATCATCCTAACGCTGATCATCGCCGTGGCGACGTTCAACGTGGTGTCCACCCTGGTGATGCTGGTCACCGACAAGCAGTCGGACATCGCCATCCTGCGCACGCTGGGCGCGCCGCCGGCCTCGATCCTCAAGATCTTCGTGGTGCAAGGCGCGGTGATCGGGGTGCTCGGCACGCTGCTCGGCGTGGTGGGCGGCGTGCTGCTCGCCCTCAATGTCGAGACCGTGGTGCCCGCGCTCGAGACCGCGCTCGGCTTCAAGTTCCTGTCGAAGGATGTCTACCTGATCCCCGACCTGCCCTCGGAAGTGCAGTTCGACGACGTGCTCGGCGTGGCGGTGATCTCGCTGGTGCTCGCCTTCCTCGCCACGCTCTATCCGAGCTGGCGCGCCTCGAAAGTCAATCCGGCGGAAGCGCTGCGGTATGAGTGACGCGGTGCTGTCGTGCCGCGCCTTGCACAAGACGTACCAAGGCCCCACCCCGGTGCACGTGCTGCGCGGCGTCGACCTGGACGTGCGCCGCAGCGAGCGCATCGCCATCATGGGCCGCTCCGGCTCGGGCAAATCCACCCTGCTGCATGTCCTCGGCGGCCTGGACGCGCCCAGCGGCGGCACCGTGCTGGTGCAGGGCAAGCCCTTCAGTGCCATGGGCGAGGCGGAGCGCGGCCAGGTGCGCAATGCGACGCTGGGCTTCGTGTACCAGTTCCATCACCTGCTGCCGGAATTCAGCGCGGCGGAGAACGTCGCCATGCCGCTTTTCATCAGGCGCATGGACAAGGATCAGGCGCTCCGGAAGGCCGGCAAGATCCTCGGAGAAATCGGCCTGGGCGAGCGGCTCGAGCACCGGCCCGGCGAGCTCTCCGGCGGCGAGCGCCAGCGCTGCGCGTTCGCGCGTGCCCTGGTCACCGAGCCCGCGTGCGTGCTCGCCGACGAGCCCACCGGCAACCTCGACTCGCACACGGCCGACGAAGTCTTCGACGCGATGGTGCGCCTGTCGGCCTCGCACGGCACCGCCTTCATCATCGTCACGCACGACGCCGGCCTCGCCGCGCGCGCCGAGCGCGTGCTCGAGCTGCAGGACGGCCTGCTGCGCCCCCGCTAGGAAAATGGGGACGGACCCCATTTTTCTCATCTCGACACGACCGTGACGCATGCTGAATTCCTGCGTGCCTATCAAGAAGGCATTATTCAGGTCACGGTAGATCGCACCCAGGCGGCGCGGCTGGTGTCCGGTCGCCTGATGCTGCCGTTCTTTCTGTTGCCGCTGCTCGGGCTGGGCGTCGGGCTTGCCCTGAGCGGCTACCTCTTCATCGGGATCGCCGTGTTCTTGGGCGCCCTAGCCCTGCGCCTCCTGATCCGCGCGAGCAGCCAGGGCTTCGTACTTAGCCGGGCACTCCACGACCCAGGGTTTTACGAAGAGATGGTTGCAGGCAAGATTCTGCTCGTGAAGCCGGCGCAATGAGAAAAATGGGGTCCGTCCCCATTTAACGGCGGCGGCGGGCGCGGGCGCGCCAGGCGGTGACCACGTAGGCGCGCCAGGCGAGCTCGGCGCCGAAGTAGCCGAGCGTGGCGAGCGTGAGCGCGAGCGCCGCGAGCCCCAGCGCAAGCGGCTTGCCCAGCGCGAGCACCCAGGCCCACATGCCGCGCAG
>CBDDSA010000208.1:0-3192 GCA_965233185.1 uncultured bacterium | reverse complement strand
AGAACTACGGCTGGCCGCTGGTGGCCTACGGCGAGGAGTATTCCGGCGCGCCGATCCCCGGCGCGGTGACGCAGAAATCCGGCTTCCAGCAGCCGGTGTACTACTGGGATCCGGTGATCGCCCCGTCGGGCGCACAGTTCTACAGCGGCAAAGCGTTTCCCGCCTGGCGCGGCAACCTTTTCGTGGGCGGCTTGAAAGACGGGGAGCTGGTGCGCCTGGTGCTCGAGGAGGGCAAGGTGACCGGCGAAGAGCACCTGCTCGAGGAGCGCGGCCAGCGCATCCGCGACGTGCGCGAAGGCCCGGACGGCGCGCTCTACCTCGTGACCGACGAGCGTAACGGCGAGCTCTGGAAGATCGCTCCGAGGAAATAGGCGTCATCATCGCCGGTTTGCGCCTGCGTGCTAAAAAGGAGAAACCGCGATGACCGAAACGATCTGGGCACAACTGCAGTCCCTCCTCGAGCTGAGCAACGATGCGCAAGGCCCGGACGCCACCTCGATGGCGCTGCGCACGGTGATCGTCTACGTCTTCACGCTCGTGATCGTGCGCCTGGGCAGCCGGCGGCTGCTTTCCAAGCCGAGCGCCTTCGACGTCATCGTCGCCATCATGGTGGGCTCGATCATGAGCCGGGCGATCAACGGCGACGCGCCTTTCCTGCCCACCCTGGGCGCGGGGCTCGTCCTGCTGGTCATCCACTGGGTATTTGCCGCGGCCGCGTTCCGCGTGCACTGGATCAGCGCGGCGGTCAAAGGCACGCGCATCCCGCTCATCCGCGACGGCAAGGTGCTGCAGGACGGCGTGCGCCGCGCGCAGATCAGCGAGGATGATCTCGCCGAGGCGCTGCGCCTGCAGATCCACGACGATGACCCTTCCCGGGTTGCCGCCGCCTACATGGAGCGCAGCGGCGTAGTCAGCGTGATTCCGCGCAAAGACTAGAGCCGGGCGCGGCGCGCGAAATGACTCGCGACACGAGCCCGGAAGAGCGCATACGGCGGCGCGTGCTGCGTGCGATCGCCCTCAACCGTACGCCGGGCTATCACTTCCCCGGCAACTTCATCGATCTCTCGTTCGATCGCGTGGCGAGCGACGGCACGCGCCTGTCGTACGAGGCCCGGGAGGAGGATGCCGGCGACATCGGCTCGCTCGCCGTGGCGGCGGATTTCGCGCTCGGTACGGCGGTACGGGCCGGTCTCGATCCGGCGACGCGCCTCGCCACGGTGTCCATGACCCTCGAGCTTTCCGCCGCTCCGCGCGCCGGGAGGGTGAGCGCGGCATCGCGCTGCCACGGCTTCGTCGGCGAGGGCGAGGGCCGCATCGGCCACGCCCGGGTGCTGCTGGAGGACGCCGGCGCCGAGATCGGATACGGCAGCGGTGCCTTCATGGTGCTGCAGCCGCCGCTTGGGGTGGAGCTGCATCCGGTGCCGCTGCGCAAACGCGGCGACGCCGAGCCGCCGCTCCTCGCCGAAGGCGACCTGGCGCCGGAGGAGCTGCGTATTTTGCGGCACGCCGAGGAGGCGCTCGAGCGCGCGGCAAGGACGGCACAGCCGTTCATGCGCCACTTCTGGGGCTTCCTGCCCGAAGCGGCGCCCGGCGGCGCCGCGTGCGTGATGCCCAACGGGCCGCATGTCGGCAACCGCGTGGGGTATGTGCAGGGCGGCATCCTGCTCGGCCTGGCGACGGCCACCGCGGCGGCCGCGCTGCCGGAGACCTGGATGCTGAGCGCGGTGGCGGCCGCCTTCATCAGCCCGGGGGAGGGACCTGCCCTGCGGGCGCAGGCGAGCGTCGTGCACCAGGGCCGGCGGGTGTCGGTGATGCGCACCGAAGTCACGCGCAGCGACGGGCGCCGGGCGCTCGAAGCCATGAGCACACACCTCGCCCGATAGCGTTAACATCGCGCTCTTTCCTTCGCCACAACTCGAGGTTCGCCATGGGATACATCGACACGCAGCTCTTCATCGACGGCAAATGGCAGGCGCCCGCGGAAGGAAAAACGCTGCCGGTCGTGAACCCGTCGACCGGCAAGGAGATCGGGCGCGTGGCGCATGCCGGCCGGCCCGACCTTGACCGCGCGCTCGAGGCGGCGCGCAAGGGCTTCGAGGTCTGGCGCGACATGGTGCCCGCCGAGCGCAGCAAGATCATGCGCAAGGCCGCCGCGCTCATGCGCGAGCGCGCGGGCGAGATTGCGCCGCTGCTCACGCAGGAGCAGGGCAAGCCGCTCGCCGAGGCCAAGGCCGAGACCCTGGCGGCGGCGGACATCATCGAATGGTTCGCCGAGGAGGGCTTCCGCGTCTACGGGCGCCTCGTGCCCTCGCGCCTGAGCGTCTCGGTGCGCCAGATGGTGCTCAAGGATCCCGTCGGCCCGGTCGCGGCGTTCACGCCGTGGAACTTCCCGATCAACCAGGTGGTGCGCAAGGTCGGCGCCGCGCTCGCCGCGGGCTGCTCGATCCTCGTCAAGGCGCCGGAGGAGACGCCCGCCGCGCCGGCGGCGCTGGTGAAAGCCTTCGCCGACGCCGGCATCCCGCCCGGCGTGCTGCAGCTCGTGTACGGCACGCCCGCCGAGATCTCGGCCTACCTCATCCCGCATCCGATCATCCGCAAGGTCACCTTCACCGGCTCGATTCCGGTGGGCAAGCAGCTCGCCGCGCTCGCCGGCCAGCACATGAAGCGCGTCACCATGGAGCTCGGCGGCCACGCGCCGGTGATCGTGTGCGAGGACGCGGACATCGCGCTCGCGGTCAAGGCGGCGGGGGCGGCGAAGTTCCGCAACGCGGGACAGGTGTGCATCTCGCCCACGCGCTTCCTGGTGCACAAGTCCATCGCCGGCGATTTCGCGCAGGCGCTCACCGACCACGCCAAGGGCCTGAAAGTCGGCGACGGGCTCGCCGAAGGCACGCAGATGGGCCCGCTCGCCAACGCCAGGCGCATCGACGCGATGACCGCGTTCACCGAGGACGCCGTGAAGAAGGGCGCGAAGCTGCTGACCGGCGGCAGCCGCATCGGCAGCGCCGGCAATTTCTGGCAGCCGACCATCCTCGCCGACGTGCCGAGGGAGGCGAAGGTCTTCAACGACGAGCCCTTCGGCCCGATGGCCGCGATCCGGCCGTTCGACACGCTGGAAGAGGCGATCGCCGAGTCGAACCGCCTGCCCTACGGCCTCGCGGGCTATGCCTTCACCCGGTCGCTCAAGAACTC
>CBDDSA010000207.1:0-5984 GCA_965233185.1 uncultured bacterium | reverse complement strand
GCCCTCTGTTTATCGTGCGTCGTTATACAGCAGATTAGCCTGCTCATTCGCAAGGCGCGACTCGTCAGCTTCCAACAAGTCCAGCTCGCTCGGCAGAAGCACCGACAGGCTATGACCCGTAGCGGTGAAGTTCGGGCGGCTGGTCTCGAGCGCGAGATCGATGGCGTGCTCTAGCGCGATGCGCTCCTTGCGAATGCGCAGCTTGCCGCTGCCGATGCGCGCGAGATCGAGCAGATCGTCGATCAGGCGCGACATGTGGTCGACCTGCCGGTCGATCACCTCGCGGCTCCAGGTGAGCTCCGGATCGAGCGGGCCCTTCTTCGCGAGGATTGCCACGGCGTTGCGCACCGGCGCGAGCGGGTTGCGCAGCTCGTGCGCCAGGGTGGCGAGGAACTCGTCCTTGCGCCGGTCGGCCTCGCGCAGCGCCTCTTCCATCCGGCTGCGCGCCTCCTCGGCCTGCTTGCGCTCGTGGATGTCCGAGACCACGCCCACCCAGCCGTCGGGCCGGCCGGCGGCGTCGTAGGTCGGCTCGGCCACGGCATGGATCCAGCGGCTGCGCAGGTTGGGAAAGTTGGCCACGCGCTCGTACGCCACGCGCTCGCCGCGCAGCACCCGCTCGAAGTACTCGCGGTTGGCCGCCAGCCCGTCGGCGCCGATCACCGCCTGGATGGGCAGGCCGGCCATTTCCTCGGGCGAGCGGCCGGCCCAGTCGGCGAACACGCGGTTGGCCCAGATGTAGCGCAGGTCGCGCGAGCAGCGCACCACGCCCACCGACATGGTATCGGCGATGAGGCGCATTTCCTGGGCGCTGCGCGCCTGCTCGGTGACGTCCACGGTGATGGAGCCCACCAGCGGGCTGCCGTCGGCGTCGCGCAACAGGAACTTGGTGCTGTGGAAGTGCCGCGGACCCTCCGCGGCGGGATACGCCAGCGCGAAGGTGGCGGGCGCATCCGCGGCGAGCACGCGCGCGTCGTTCTCGCGCACGGTGCGGGCGACTTCGGGGGGCAGCAGCTCGTCGTCGGTTTTTCCGCGCCAGTCGGAGGCGCCCACCAGGGCCTGCGCGGCCGCGTTCATGAAGACGTAGCGCCCCGCCGCGTCCTTGATGAACACGCAGGCCGGCGAGTTCTCCATGAACTTGCGCAAGCGCTCGTCGCTTGCTTCGGCGCGCGCGGCGGCCCGGCGCATGGCGCCGCCGAGGGCGGCAATCAGCACGCTGGAGAGCGCAAAAGCGGCGATCTCGGCCGGCGCGAACAGCGCTCCGGGAAGGTAAAGGGTATGGGCAGCGGCGTACCCGGCCACCGCGGCCAGCACGGCGGGCCAGAAGCCGCCGTACCAGGCGGCGACGATCACCGCCCCGAACACCGTGATGAAAGGAACCCGCGCGGCCAGCCACGGGTCGAGCAGCAGCCGCAAGCCGATAGCGACCGCAACCGCGGCAAGCGCGACGAGATACCGAATGAGCCCCCTCCTGACTTAGGGAGAGATAGTACTGAAAGCCGCTTCAGCGTGCGGCGCTGGCTGTCGCTGGTTCGACTACGAGCCCGGGGCGCAGGCTCGCGCCCTGGCGCGCAAGCTCCTGCTGCACGCGGCTCGCGTGAATCGCCCGCACGGGCACATCCTCCCTCGCAGCCAGTGCGGCGCACACGCCGGCCGCCTGCCCGGTCGCCATGACGATCGGCATCACGCGGTAGGAGCTGTGCGCCTCGTGCGTGCCCGAGATGCAGCGGCCGGCCACCATCAGCCGCTCGGTGTTCCTGGGCAGCAGGCAGCGCAGCGGGATGTCGTAGGCCTCCCCCGGCGGCAGGCGCTTGAGCAGCGTGCCGCTGCCCTTGGGATTGTGGATGTCGACCGGATAGGCGCCGCGCGCGATGGCATCGTCAAACTTGCGCGCGCCCAGCACGTCATCGGCATCGAGCTGGTAGTCGCCCAGCACGCGGCGCGTCTCGCGCACGCCGACCTGCACGCCGCTTTGCACCACGTAGGAATCCTCGAACCCGGGCACGTAGCGGCGCAGGAACGCCGCGATCTGCCGCATCTGGCGCCGGCTGCACCACTCCGCGTAGGACAGGTCCCAGACGTCGGCGCCGAGCACGCGCGTCACGCGCGTGCTGTTCACGCTCACCTCGCCTTCGTGCGGCGTGGCGAAGAACAGCATGTCCTCGCGCGGCAGCTCGAGATGCCCCGCCTCGGTGGCGCGGCGCACGAGCGCCCACAGCCCGTGCACCCCGCGCCACTCCTTCGGGTTCTCGCGCACATAGGCTTCGAAGGCCGCGCGGCGGAACTGGTTGACGCGAAACATCAGCGTCATGGGCTGCACCAGGCCGTCGAAGCGGCCGGTTTCGCACGGCGCGCCGGCCTGCACCGCGATGTCGCCGTCGCCCGTGCAGTCGACGATCACTTTGGCGCGCACCACGAGCGGACCCGACTTGGTCTCGAATATCACGCCCTCGCAGTTCGGCAGCACGCCGCTCGCGAAAGCGTGGAACAGGAACTGCACGCCCGCCTCGTCGAGCAGCTCCAGCGCGATCAGCTTGAACCACTCGGGATCGAACGGCACCACGTAGCCGGTGGCGAGCGAAGGCGCGATGGCCCCGCCGGCGGCCACCAGGCGCTCGAGCAGGCGCCTGAGCACGCCGTGCACCACGGCTTCGCCCGGGCCGTGGTCCTGCGGCAGCAGCGTAGTGGAGGCGGATTCTTTCCTCGCCCCCTTGTCCGTATGGAAAGACATGAGCGGCATGACGAGCGCCGCGGTGGCGTTGCCGCCGAGGAAGCCATAGCGCTCGGCGAGCACCACGCGCGCGCCCGCGTCGGCCGCCGCCACCGCCGCGCCAATGCCCGCCGGGCCGCCGCCGACCACCAGCACGTCGGTCTCGCCGGCCAGCAGTCCCGGCCGCGGGGGCAGCTGCAGCCGCGCCGGAGGCTCAGGCCGCTTTAGGGCTGGCAAGCTGCAGCTTCTCCCGCCGTGTGAGCAGCTCGACGAGGATCCGGTGGGTCTCCGCAGCGCGCTTTTGCAGCGGCGGCACGTTCTTTTCCAGCTTGGCTTTCATCGAGCGGTTCTGGTCCCAGGACTGGTCGATATAGGCAATCAGCCGGCCGGCGTTCACGAGCTTCATCGGCGGGGCGGGCACCTGCAGCTCCTCGAGGAAGCCGCTCACCTTGCCCGAATACGGCAAGGCCACGAACGGCACGCCGCGCAGCGCGGCGAAGATGAGGAAGTGCAGCCGCATGCCGACCACGAAGTTGAACTTGCTCATGAGCGACAGGAGCTGGCCGGAGCTGTACTCCGCCTTGAGCACCGTGGCGCGCTGCGCGCGCAGCATCTGCGCGATCACGGCGTGGCTGTGCTGCGAGTCGAGCACCGAGCGCTCCATCGGCACGAGGCACACGTCGGCGTCGAAACGGTCGACCATGAAGTCGGCGGCATTGGCGAGCAGCGCGTGGTACTCCTTCGGGTCGATGTCGGGCGCGGCGACGCCCGGCTCGCGCACCGACATGCCGATCAGGCGCCGGCGCCCTTCCAGGCCTTCGACCTTCATCACGCCGCGCGGCAGCGGCTCGGGCTTGAGGAGCAGCGCCGGGTCCGCGGTGACGATGATCTCGCGATGCACGCCGGCGGCTTCCAGCGTCTGCTGGGCAGCGCGCTCGCGCACGGTAATGACATCGACATGCTCGAGAACCTCGCGCACCGCCGCCTGCACCGCCGGGTCTGTCAGCGGGCCTGCGCCGATGGCATAGAGCATCACCGGCACGCCTTTCTCCTGGGCGATCTGTGCCTCGCGCAGGTAAAGGCGGGCCTCGGCGTCGAACAGGATGCCGCCGCCGCCGACGATGAGCAGATCCAGGCGCTCGATCTCCGGGAGCACCTCGGCGCGCGAGAGCTTCCTCACCGGCACCGCGCGCTCCACGCCGTGGCGCGCCTTGGTGTCCTCGGGATCGCGCGAGAACACGGTGATCTCGACCGGCAGGTCGCGCCGCAGCTGCGCGATGATGGATTGCAGGATCGCCTCGTCGCCGAGGTTCAGGCCGCCGTAGGAGCCGGTAATGCCGATGCGGTACAGGTCTTTCGCCATGCCGGCAGGAACGCAAAAAGCATGCCCAGGCACGGCACTTGCGAGCAGGTTGCGGTGCCGTGGACGTCCGCAACCGGTACACCGAGACCCTGCAGTTTGCCGCCGCCACCATCGGCGGCGCGGCCCGCCTTGCCAGGTTCCTGAATGTGCCGCGCAGCGACGTGCTGCGCTGGCTGGCGGGCGAGGAAAGCCCGCCGGACCAGGTGTTTCTGGATGCGCTGGACGTGATTGCCGACGGGCCCTATGCCGATCCGGACCGCCGGCGCATCCGCGTCAGCGTCCTGCCGCCACGCTGAAAAAATCCTCCTCCGCGCGTCCCGACGACAGTGCGTCGGCATAAACCGCGTGCATGTGCGCGGCAAGCGGTACCGGCACGCCGGCCGCTTTGGCCGCCGCCACGATGAGATCCAGGTCCTTCTTGACCAGCGCGTTGGTGGCCGCGGGCGAGAAATCGCGCCGCTTGAGCGGGTCCAGCTTGTACTTCACCAGCGGCGAGCCCACCGCGCTTTCGCCGATCACATCCAGGATCGCCTCCCAGCCGATGCCGCCTTTGGTGGCGAGCGCGAGCGCCTCGCCCATCATCCCGGCGGTCACGGCGACCATCAGGTTCACCGCGAGCTTGGCATAGCGCGCCTCCTCGCCCTCGCCCAGCCAGATCTGCGCGCGGCTGAAGGCGGCGAGCGCCGGCCTCGCCTGCTCGAACGCCGCGCGCGGGCCGGACGCGAATACCGTGAGCGTGCCCGCCTCGGCGAGCGCGGTGCTGCCTGAAATCGGTGCGCGCAGATAAGGCCCGGTAATTGCGCTGACCGCCTTGGACGTTTCCGGACCGATGGTAGAGGTCTCGACCAGCAGTCCGACCTTGAGGTTTTTTACCAGGTCGAGCAACGCTTCCTCGGTGGGCATCGAAGTGAACACGGGGTCTGCTCCGCTCAGATCTTCGGAAACCGTGATGCCGCGCTCGCTCGCCGCGGCCCGGCGTGCCGGGTCGATGTCATAGCCCTTCACCTCGAAGCCCGCCTTCACCAGGCGCGCCGCCATCGGCAGGCCGATCTTTCCCAGTCCGATCCAGGCAATCGTCATTCGGGTTCTCGCTTTTCCAGAACGCTTCGGTCCCAGCGGCCGAGCTGCGCAGCCGCCTCGTAGGTGCTCTGCAGGAATTCCAGGAGCATGTCGTCCGGCGCCGAGGACTCGCGCACCGCGTCGTAAGGCAGGACGAACTCGCCCAGCGCCTTGCTGTAGTGCGCGGCGGGCGGCCCGGCGCGGGCGGCGGCAAAGCCCTCGGGGTCCTCGGGCGCGCGCCGTCCCTGAAAAGCGCGTGACGGCGAGGTCCGCGCTGCCCCAGAAGAAGTGCACCGGGCTGCATTTTCCCCCATAGCGCGCCCGGAAGCGCCTGAATATCCGGTCGGCCTGCACCAGCGCCTGCCAGAAGCGATAGGCGTACTCGGCATCGTAGGCGTCGTGGATCTCGTCCTGGTCAAACGGGATGGCTTGCACCATTTCGTTCGGCTTCCTGCCGATGCGCACCGGCAGCTCGAGCGACTCCAGCAGCCCCATCAGTTCCCGGTAGAACGCCGCGACGCTTTTCGGCTCGAGCGCCAGGCCGGCGCGACGGCCATCGCTCGCCTGCAGGAGCAGGCGGTGATCGACGAAGTCGAAATCGAGCTGGAAAATGCGCGTGCCGTGGGGAATCGGCCCCGTCGTGAGGCCTCTCGCCGTCACGTACAGCGCGACGTGCCACTGGTGATTGACCCAGGGACTCTGCGCGAGCGGAATCTTGCCCACGACCTGCAGCCAAAGGTGCAGGGTCGCATAAGTGTCCTTCCAGGCTGCGAAGGGCAGGCTTGGCCAGGGGGACGACATCTAGGCGGCGGCAACGTAAGCCACGAAGCCGGCGACGAACTTCGCCACGCTGTC
>CBDDSA010000206.1:0-7932 GCA_965233185.1 uncultured bacterium | reverse complement strand
GAAACGCATGACCACGATTGCAATCGTCGGACTCGGCTACGTCGGCCTGCCGCTGGCGGTGGAGTTCGGCAAGAAATACCGCACCATCGGCTTCGACCTCGCCGAAGCGAAGATCGAGGCCTATCGCAAGCGCGTCGATCCGACGGGCGAGGTGTCGCGCGAGGAGTTCGAGGCCGCGGCGAAGCTCGAGGTGACCAGCAACCCGCGCGCGCTGCGCGAGGCCGACTTCATCATCGTCGCCGTGCCCACGCCGGTGGACGAGGCGCACAATCCGGACTTCGGCGCCCTCATCGGCGCGAGCACCACGGTGGGCCAGAACCTGACGCGCGGCGCCACGGTGGTGTACGAGTCCACCGTCTATCCCGGCGCCACGGAAGAGGTATGCATCCCGGTGCTCGAGCAGCACTCGCGCTGGAAGTGGAAGCAGGACTTTTTCGTCGGCTACTCGCCCGAGCGCATCAACCCGGGCGACAAGCAGCACACCCTGACCAAGATCATCAAGGTGGTGGCCGGCGACACGCCGCAGACGCTGGAGCGCGTGGCGCAGGTCTACGGCAGCGTGGTGAGCGCGGGGGTGCACCGCGCGAGCTCGATCAAGGTGGCCGAGGCGGCCAAGGTGATCGAGAACACGCAGCGCGATCTCAACATCGCGCTGGTGAACGAGCTCGCCCTCATCTTCCACCAGATCGGCATCGACACCACCGAGGTGCTCGAGGCGGCGGGCACCAAGTGGAACTTCCTGCCGTTTCGCCCCGGCCTGGTGGGCGGCCACTGCATCGGCGTCGATCCCTACTACCTCACCTACAAGGCCGAGACCCTCGGGTACCATCCGCAGGTCATCCTGTCGGGGCGCAAGATCAACGACGGCATGGGCAAGTACGTGGCCGAGCAGACGGTCAAGCGCATGATCCTGCGCGGGTTCTGCGTGAACAAGGAGAGCGTCATCGTGATGGGGCTCACGTTCAAGGAGAACGTTCCCGATACGCGCAACTCGCGCGTGATCGACGTGGTGCGCGAGCTGCAGTCGTTCGGCGCGCAGGTGTGCGTGCACGACCCGGTCGCCTGCCCCAAGGAAGCCGAGCACGAGTACGGCATCCGCCTCACGCCGTGGGAGGAGCTGCCGCGCGCGGCGGCCATCGTCGGCGCGGTAGCGCACCGCCAGTTCGGCGAGCGCCCGCTCGAGCAGCTCCTGGACAAGCTCGACCCCAGGGGCATCTACGTCGACGTGAAGAACCAGGCGGACGCCGCGGCGCTGCGCGAGCGCGGCATCGAGGTCTGGCGCCTGTGAAGGATCTGGCCGACCTGCTGGGCGGCAGAACCCTCAACTGGGTGGTCACCGGCAGCGCCGGGTTCATCGGCTCGCACCTGCTGGAGGCGCTGCTGCGCCTGGAGCAGCGCGTGGTGAGCGTGGACAACTTCTCCACCGGCAAGCGCGACAACCTGCGCGAGGTGGAGCAGGCGGTGGGGGCCGAGGCATGGCGGCGCCATCGCTTCATCGAAGGCAGCATCGCCGACGCGGCGGTGTGCCAGGCCGCCTGCCGCGGCGCCGACCTCGTGCTGCACGAGGCCGCCCTGGGCTCGGTGCCGCGCTCCATCGCCGACCCGCTCGCCACCCACCAGGCGAACGTCAACGGCTTCGTCAACATGCTGGTGGCGGCGCGCGATGCGCAGGCGCGCTTCGTGTACGCCTCGTCGAGCTCGACCTACGGCGACCATCCGGCGCTGCCGAAGGTGGAAGACGTCATCGGCGGCGCGCTTTCGCCCTACGCCGTGAGCAAGCACACGAACGAGCTCTACGCCGGCGTCTTCGCGCGCTGCTACGGCATGGAAACCGCCGGCATGCGCTACTTCAACGTGTTCGGCCCGCGCCAGGACCCCGAGGGCGCCTATGCCGCCGTGATCCCGCGCTGGATCCGCGCCCTGCTGGTCGGCGACCCGGTCGAGATCCACGGCGACGGCGAAACCACGCGCGACTTCTGCTACGTGGCCAACGTAGTGCAGGCCAACCTGCGCGCCGCGCTCACCGACAACCCGGCGGCGCTGAGCCAGGTCTACAACATCGCGGTAGGCCACAGCACCTCGCTCAACCAGCTCTTCGCCCTGCTGCGCGAGCTGCTCGGCGGGCACAGCAGCCCGGTGCACCGGGCGTTCCGCGACGGCGACGTGCGCCATTCGCTCGCCGACATCGGCCGGGCGCGCGAGCTCCTCGGCTACGAACCGACCCATACGCTGGAAAGCGGCCTGCGGGAGGCCCTGTCTTGGTACATCCAGAAATTCGCGCCGCGCACCGCCCTCGCCGGCTAGGCCTGGCGGCGCTGCTCCTTGCCGCCGCGCTGGCGGCGAGCGCGCCGCTGCACGCCCAGCCGTCCGGCCGTCCCGCCACCATCGAGCGCATCAAGCCCTCCATCGTGGCGATCGGCACTTTCGAGCGCCTGCGCAGCCCCCAGTTCAGCTTCTCGGGCACCGGCTTCGTGGTGGCCGACGGCACGCTCGTGGCCACGAATGATCATGTCGTTGCCAGAACACTTTCAGCGGAAGGCGGCGAAACCCTCGCCGTCGCGGTGCGCACCCCCGGCGGCATGCAGGTGCGCCCGGCAAGAAGACTCGCCGCCGACACCGCCGCCGACCTGGCCATCCTCAAGATCGACGGCCCGGCGCTGCCGGCGCTCTTCCTGGGCGACTCCAAGGGCGTACGCGAGGGCGAAACCTACCTCCTCACCGGCTTTCCGATCGGCGCCGTGCTCGGGCTATTCCCCGTGACGCACCAGGCCATGATCGCCTCGATCACGCCCATCGCCATCCCCGCGCCGCGCGCGGACAAGCTCGACGCGCGCATGGTGCGCCGCCTCGCGGCCGGCGCTTACGCGGTATTCCAGCTCGACGCCGTCGCCTACCCCGGCAACAGCGGCAGCCCGGTGTACCACCCCGACTCGGGCGAGGTGGTGGGCATCGTGAACAGCGTCTTCGTGAAAGGCACCAAGGAATCCGCCCTCACCCACCCCAGCGGCATCACTTACGCGATTCCCGCGCAGAAGCTCAGGGACTTGCTAGAGGGCGTGCCCTAGCGTCGGTGCCGCTTACATGGCGACCCCGCGTCTCTCCTAACACCTTGATTGAAAAGCCTGGCATCGGCGTTGCTTTGCCGTCGTCAGCTTGCGACAGAGGAGGAGAGAGCAATGAACATCACGCGTGTGTGGCCAATGGCCGCCTTCATGGCCGGCAGCCTGGCGGCATCGTCGGCCATGGCGTTGGAAATCTATCTGCCGGAAAACGCCACGTACCGTTACGTCAACGCTTCGGCACAAACAAGCGTTGGGGCGGTACCAGTGAACTGGTTTGCGCCGGGATTTGACGATTCCAGTTGGTTTACCGGCCAAGCGCCCTTCGCAAGCGGCCCAGGCACCATTGCGAACCTGAGCAATGTGGGCGCGCCGTATGCGCCCGATCCCGCTCAGACGTACCCGTTCTCCACGTTCTGGGGCGTGAATTTCGATCCCTACCTGAGAACGACGTTCTCGCTGGACGCGCCGACCGATCTCACGCTATGGCTGGCGGTCGACAACGGTGTGAACTCGATCTACTTGAATGGCGTCCTCGCAACCGGCCGTGTCAATGCCGAGGGCGCAGCCTTCCGCTGGGAACATATTTTTGATATCCCGGCCGCATACACGTTTGCCGGCACGAACACGCTTGCGCTGCAACTGGAGGATCACGGCGGGGCGACCGGCTTTGCGCTGGTCGTTTCCGCCAACGACGCCAATACCAACCCGCCGCTCACCAGCAACCCGCCGCCAACGCCCAACGATCTGCCGGAGCCGAATGCCTTGCTTCTGCTTGCGACGGCGTTCCTGGCGGTCGGAATCCTGCGGCGCCGGCGCCCGCCAGTTCGCTGCTAAGCGCTGCGGCGGCGGCTGAAGCCCAAGCCCGCCAGCGCGATGCCGAGCAGCGCAAGCGTCATCGGCTCGGGAACCAGTTGCGGGACCACGGTAATCCCCTGCTGGTTCAGGATGAAGCCGTCGGTAACACCGTCGCCCTGGAGCACGAAGGTGATGTCGTATTCACCTGCCGGAAGAGCGAATGCAAAGTTCACTGTACACGTCGGCCACGATCCCGAAGGCAGGAACCCGTCGCTGGTGCGGCAGAAGCCGAATTTGTTCTCCATCCCCGGGCCGAGCAGGGAGGTCGGGCTGACGAACTGCGTACCACGCGTGTAAGTGCCCGTGTCGGTGTCGAAGCTTCCGCCGATGAAGCCGCCCACGAAGAAATTGTCGAACCCGATGGCGCCGGTAACGGTTTGGTTTTCCGACACGTCGATCTGCGTAGTGAATGCGTACTCGTAGCTGCGGGTGGTGCCGCCCGAGTCTGGCAGTGACGCGGACGGCGTAGCGCCAATCCAGTTGTTGCCCGAGACGTTGGGCTGCCAGACGCCGAATACGGCGGGCACGAGCGGGGCGTTGGCGAGCGCGCCGACGCTTGAAGCGCTTGCATCCAGCCCACGCCACATCACCGACCAGAAGGGGTCGGTGCCGCCTCCGCCGGTGCCGGTATTCGGGATAACCCCTGCATGCGCAGGCACTGCAACGGCGGCGCCTAGCAGCGCAGCGACGAAAACGGTTTTCATGTTCCCCCCTGGTTGCAACAGGCGACGCACGAAACGAGCCAGCGAGGCAACCACTACGGATTCAAGAGCTTCCGTTCGGTCGGGCTGCCGACCGTAAAGGCGGCCGACAGCCGAGCAAGCAGCGCTAGCGCGGCCGGCGGCGGCGCACCAGCGCGAGCCCGGCGAGGCCCCATCCCAGCAGCGCGAGGACGCCCGGCGCCGCGATGTCGGTCGGCGGCGTTCCGTCTTCCAGGCCGTAGAGCGACATGTGCGAGATGTTCTTCAGGTTGCTGTTCGAGCCGCCCCACATGGAATACGACCCGCACAGGTCAGCGCCGGCCAGCTCCGTCAAATCGGCCGCGGAGCAGACGTTGGCGCCGACCGCCATGTCGATGCTGAACCATACCCACTTGGGGTCGGTCTGGTCCGGCCCGGTGCCGCCGTCGTTCAGCACGATGACGAGGTCGGTTACGTCTTCGAAGCCGGTCAGGTCGATCATCCACCGCCCGCTCTGCGAGCCGGTGGACGACAGAGCGTCCGCCCCATCGCCTGCGGGCTGGCCGTCGGGGGCTTCGTCCTTGTCCATGAGAAACCAGCCGTTGATGCCGGTGGCGATGGTCACTTCGCCGGCGGTATCGTTATTCAGAGTCCCCAGGCCGCAACCGGTGGAGTCGCTCGCCGCGGCGTCGCTCAGGAACGGGTCGGGATTGAATACCGTGTCGACGGTACAGGTGACCGCATAGGAAACACCCGGCGCAAATCCCAGCAGCAGCGCGGCGATGCCGGCCAGCTTCCAACACGTCCTGCTTGACGAGCCCATCTTTTTCTCCCTGGACAGTTTGATTAATTGCGCAGGGCAAAGCATGGGCCGTACCACTCGCTTATCTGATTGATTCCTTGCGGGGACGTCGGGGTTTGTCGGCGCCACTGTAAGTGGCGCCGACACGCACGCTAAGGCACCGAGACGGTCACCGAGGTGCTTTTCGCATTGCCGGCAAGGTCGCTTGCGACCGCGGTAATGGAGTGAGAGCCCGGGCTTTGCTTCTTACGCCCCTGGCCCTTGGCGCCGGCATAGGGATCCCAGAGATAGCTCACGCTGGACCCCTGGCCGACCGCGACTTCCCGGCCGTCGATGAGGAGCCTCACCTTCGCTACTTGCTGGTTATCCGTCGCGCTCGCGCTGACGGCCGTGGGACCCGAAACCACCGACCCGGACAAGGGATTCGTAATCGCGACCGAAGGCGGCGTCGTGTCCTGCGACACCGCGACCGTCAGCGTCGCACCGCCAACATTCCCGGCCGCATCGAACGCCTTCGCCGCCAGGGTCACGTAGCCGTCGGCCAGCGCGCTCGTGTCCCAGCTGAAGCCATAAGGGGCGCCGGTCGCCGTAGCGACCAGGACGTCGTCGGCGTAAAGCTCGACCCGGGTTACGCCCACGTTGTCGGAGGCGCCGACGTCGACGGCGACCAGCCCGTGCACCGTGCTTCCGGCAGCGGGTACGTTGAATTTCACGAGAGGCACAGCGGTGTCGCTCGGCGCGTCGGCCACGGCGTGCGCCACCGCGGCCGCCGCATCGATTCGGCCGTTACCGTAGTAGTTGCGGTTGCCCAGATCGACGGCGGTTGCGAATAAAGCCGCGTCCAGCTCCGAAGGCGCCAACGCCGGGTTCGCGGCGATCATGAGCGCATAGACGCCTGCGGTGATCGGGGCCGAAAACGAGGTGCCCGAACCCGCGCCGTAGCCCCCGCCGTTGGTGGTGGTGTAAATGCCTACGCCCGGGGCCGCGACATCGACATAACCGCCGTAGCTCGACCAGCTTGCTTTCGTGTCGGCGCTGTCGACCGCGGAAACGCAGGTAATGCTCGCGCTCGGGGTAATGAGCTCCTCGATACCGGTGTTTCCGGCTGCGCCGGTCACCACGCCGCCCTTGCTGCGCATGTACTGCGCCGCGCTCAGGACCGAGGCGCTCCTGCAAACGTTGAGGAAGCTCAGGCTGGCGACGCGCGCGCCCCGGTCGGCCGCCCACACCAGGCCGTTCGCCATGGTGCTGAAATAACCGTACCCGGCCGTGTCGGTGACGCGTATGGGCATGATGCGCGAGTTGAACGCCATCCCGGTCCCGCCCAGGAGGTTGTTCCCGGCCATCGCCGCCGCCCCGGCCACCTTCGTGCCGTGGCCGTAAACGTCCCGGGTATCGGTGTTGTTGTCGTAGGCGTTATAGCCGCCGATCACGTTCCCCGAGAGATCGGGATGCGCCGGGTCGACCCCTGAATCCAGAATGGCGATGGTGACGCCTTCTCCCGCGGCCCGGTCCCACGCCTGCGGGGCCCCCAGCTTGGCGAGGTGCCAGCCGCTGGCGAAGTACGGATCGTTCGGCGTGAGCGAGGGCGGAACCTGCTCGTCCAGCTCGACGAACTCGATGTGGCGATCGCGGTTCAGCAGGGCGGCCACGGCGCGCGCGTTGGCGTTGGCGGGCAGCTGGATGATGTGGATGTTGATCCTCGGTATCGTGCCCGCGCGGCGTGCGCCATGCGGCTTCAAGCGGTTATCGAGCTCCTGGAGCGTCAGGCCCGGCCTAGGCTTTACCAGCAGCCGTCCCGTCACGTAACGCACCTCGTTCGGCGCGTTCACGTGCTGGGCCGCCGCGGGTGCGGCAAGACCGGACAAGGCACACACCAGGGTCGCTACGCACCACTGCCGGACTTGCCGCATGTCGTTCTCCCGTGAATGCCGGGCCGGGAGGCATGGGAAAGCGGAATGCCGGTGAAACGTGGTCGCGGAAGGCGACAATGGACGCGCAGCAAAGGCGTCGCCGCCCGCACCTGGCAATCCCGCTATCCCGGGAGCTCGTCCCCGGACCGGTAAATTTGCGTCCCCAGCTCTCGCTGGGTTTGCCCTTACAGGTGCAGCGTTTTCTTTTTAACCTTCTTTGACTTTCAATCCGAGGAGCTTTGTCACGGCCCTCGGGCCTGCGCCGGCTAATCGAGGCGGCGCAGGTATTCCTTGGTGAAAATCTGGTCCGGAAGCTGGCGCAGCTTCATGTCGGAGTACTGCAGCGTCGACTCGGCGCCTTTGGTGAGCGCATCGGTCATCACGAGGCGCCCGGGGCGCGGCTTGCCGGCGAGGGTGCGGAAGTCTACGTAGCGGCAGGTCTTCAGCAGCCGGTCCGAGAGCGAGTAGAACTCGGCCTTGTACGGCCGGTAATCGCTTTGGCGGACCCAGTAGCGCACGCGCGGGTAGGTCACCTTGCGATCGTTGGCGGTGAGCTCCAATACATAAAGCGCTTCCTTGCCGATTGTTTCCGTGCCGAGGAGCTTCGGCGTGTAATCGCC